>JAITWF010000174.1 GCA_031285415.1 Deferribacteraceae bacterium | reverse complement strand
CTCAACAGATACTATGTAGGTAACAGAAACTGGCACCACAACAAGTACCACCGAAAAGATTACTAGCTTCGTTTGCATTCTAGCACCGAATAGCTTTAGCCGCCTATCCTCCATAAGCTTGGAGACGTTACGAAATAGGACGATAAAGATAACAAGCACCAAAATTATATTTACATTTAAGAGTAGAAAGATCGATACGTTGGCATACCACGGATAGCGAGTGTTTCCAACGTTTTTGCCGAGCAGTATATTTGCGATGATAACAAGGAGGAATAGGAATACATATCGAGCGATACGCCTCTCTCTCGAATCGTTTTTAGAGCCAGCGATAAAGGCTAGTATTGAATGTATCTTATCTTGAATCTGTATAAAGGTTCTTCTGCGCATTAAGGTATCTGCAATAGTTTGTGTATCTGCGGCACAAACCTTGCCTCGATCTTATTATTTGCAACGGTCTTTTGCCAACGAGAGATAGTCGCCATATCAAAGTTATTATCGATAGTTTGCAACCATATAGTGCGCACACCGTATAGAGAAAGATATTTTATAGCTATATCGATGTACTCTTCGTCTGTTAGCTCTAGCACAAGTTTTATATACACCTTCGACTCATGCAGAAGCCCTAAAGCGGATAGTAGATTATCGGCGTGGGCGGCAAACGGCTTTATGCAGGTCTTTAGATCGACGCTGATATAGTCAAAATATGGAGCGATATCAAGGATATGCTTTGGGTGATGCCCCGATGTCTCTAAAAATAGCTTCACCCCTGAACCGTCGGATTTTATCCCCTCTGCAATCTCTTTTAGGAATAAAGGGTACAGGAGCGGCTCGCCACCTGTGAAAGAGATCGAATGATACTCAGATAAGTTAAACTGTTTGTTCAGTATTTTCACCAAACTATCTGATGTGACTGGATTTTTATATTCAACACCATTTAAAGTGAATGACTCTTTAGCAGCATGATCGGTGTCGCAGTATGGGCATTTCAGTGGACAACCTGCAACACGCACAAAAAGCTGACGAACGCCGACGTATCTGCCCTCGCCCTGTATAGATTCAAATATTTCAACGATATTTACTTTGCTATTCATACTCATAGAGAAGATGCGGACCTCATAAAATATTACGTTGCACAGGGCATAATCGGGTATAGCGCAAGACACCGAGTGCGCAGTGTGGTTATTCCATATAAGCACAAGGTAACACAGCGATCTGCCCGATTATGCCCTGCCCTTCGGGTTCGTCTGTGTGCGACTCTGACTGTGTTACTCACCTCGACAAGGGATCACCATTGCCTTCGTCTCGTGCCTTGTCATAGCCACACACAGACGAATGCAATCGCAATATTTTATGAGGTCAGCATCTTTATTATAACTGTTTACAATAAAATCTGCAAACGTTATATTCATTTATTATGTTTTTACCAATGACTAAAAAAGAGATGAATACACTTGGCTGGGAGAGGCTCGACGTCATCCTAGTGAGCGGCGACGCCTATATCGATTCCCCCTTCTCTGGCGTTGCCCTGATCGGCAAATCCCTTCTGGCAGCTGGATACAAAGTTGGCGTTATATCTCAACCCCTTACAGGCGACGATATTATGCAGCTAGGCGTGCCAAACCTCTATTGGGGCGTTACGGCAGGGCTCACCGATAGCCTTGTGGCAAACTACACTGCCTCTGGCAAGCTACGCCGAAGCTGCGATTTCACCCCAGGGGGCGAGAATAATAAACGCCCCGACAGAGCCACAATCGTATACACAAACCTGATCAAACAGCACTCAAAGGAGAAAAAACCGATCGTTTTAGGCGGTATCGAGGCGAGTCTGCGACGGCTTACACACTACGATCTGCTGAAAGAGAAACTCCTCCGCCCCCTTCTATTCGACTCAAAGGCAGACTTTCTTATCTACGGTCAGGGGGAGATCCCTGCCGTCATGCTTGCAAAGGGGGAGCCTACCACCTCTATCCCCAATCTCTGTTATATCGCCAAAGAGGCACCAGAGGGTGCCGTTATATACCCATCGTACGAAGAGTGTATCGCCGATAAAGACACCTTTGGAGCATTTTTCAAGGAGTTCTACGCCGATTCCTCCACATTAACTCGCAACATTACAGCGCAGAGGTGCGGCGATCGCTTTCTTATCCAGAATCCTGCGCATATAATGACAAGTGCCGAGCTTGATAAGATCCATGAGGCAGATTTTGAGAGAGCCGTCCACCCATATGATCTACAAAAGGGTGCTGTTCGAGGGGCGGAGACTACAAAGAACTCGATATCAGCGCACAGAGGCTGTTTTGGCGAGTGTAGCTTCTGCGCAATCAGCGTCCATCAGGGGCGAATGGTGACGAGCCGAAGTGAAGCCTCTATAATCAACGAGGCACAGAGGCTAAAAGGAACGATCTCCGATGTCGGCGGTGCTACAGCGAATATGTACGGCTCGGAGTGCGCCCTTATGAAGCGTGGCACCCCATGCAAAGATAAAAGCTGCCTCTACCCAACCCCCTGCCCCACCCTTGCAAACTCGCAGAAGAGGTACGTCGAACTGCTTGCAAAGTTAAGGGGGATAGCAGGGATCAAGAAGATCTTTATCGCCTCTGGCATTCGGTGCGACATGGCGATACACGATAAAAATTACGGCAGTAAGTTTATTCAAGATCTCGCTAAACACCACACTGGTGGGCAGATCAAGCTTGCCCCCGAGCATTCAGACCAATCAGTGCTCGATTATATGGGGAAGAGCTCCATGCGATACTTTGAGGAGTTTGCAGAGCGGTTTATGCAGATAAGTCGGCAGGAGGGGAAGAAGCAGTTTATTACCTGCTACTTTATGGCAGCGCACCCTGGCTGCACGATGAATTCGATGGATAGGTTAAAACGATATATAAAGGCACACCTCGGGTTTACCCCTGAACAGGTGCAGATCTTCACCCCCACACCATCGACGTGGAGTACATGCATGTACTATACTGGCAAAGATAAAGAGGGAAAGAGTGTGTATGTGGCGAAGGGCAAGGAGAGGAATGAGCAGAAAGATATATAGGGCGAGCTAACCTCACCCCTACATTGACGACAATATCGCATTTTTCGTAGGGGCGGGGTCTGCCCGCCCATAAAATTAATCCAAATTCTCTATCGTATAATCAGCGTCCCCTAGCCCTATCAACTTCGCATGTTCAAGCTGCGGTTCGCCGCTTGCAACGAACGGATCTCTTCCGCCACAGCTCTCCTTTACCATCTCAAAAGAGGCTCTATCGATCGCTAGTGGGTCGGTCGACGCCATAAAGCCTAGATCATGCGTTACAGGTGCGTCGTTGCCAGGCATACAGTCGCACGCAGGCACGATAGATGTGAGAACGTTTATATAAATGATCGGCTTTGTAAACGATGATGTAACCGCCTTTGCATACTCTGCCAACATCTTCTGCACATTACCGCTAGCGTTGTCGAATTTAGGCATAATGGCATGTTCTGGACATGTGCCAACACATCTTACGCAGCCAGTACAATTCTCCATTATAGTTGCAGTGCCAGAGATTGTGATAGCCTTTGCTTGGCACACCGATTTGCACCTGCCGCAGGCGGTACATTTATGTTTATTCACCTCAGGCTTACTCACTGAGTGCATAGCCTGCTTGCCAGCTCTAGAGGCGCAGCCCATAGAGAGGTTTTTGATAGCTCCACCAAACCCTGTCAGTTCATGCCCCTTAAAGTGCGACACCATCACGAGTGCGTCGGCATTAAGTATACCAGTAGCAAGCTTTGCCGTCTGAGCTAACTGTCCACCAGGGATCGGCACCTCTCTAAAATCCTCTCCACGCAGACCGTCAGCGATTATTATAGGTGTTTGAAGGGTGGAGTAGTTAAATCCATTCAGATTTGCATTATGAATATGATCCACTGCATTCCAGCGCATACCAGGATATAAGGTGTTTGTGTCGGTTAGATACGGCTTCGCCTTGTATCCTGTGATCGTTTCGATTATAGGGCGGAGGAAGAT
>JAITWF010000107.1 GCA_031285415.1 Deferribacteraceae bacterium | reverse complement strand
TTACTTCTTCATTTGACTGCAAGTGAAGTTGTTGGGAGGAGTGGCCGAGTCCGGTTGAAGGCGGCGGTCTTGAAAACCGTTGAGGGTTAAACCTCCGTGGGTTCGAATCCTACCTCCTCCGTAAGATTTATATTTAAGGGCTTCCGTAGAGATACGTGAAGCCCTTTTATTTTGCCTAAAATTATTATTATCATCACAAAATAAACAAATATATCAACTTCCCACCAACGTTGGGTGGAGTATTTATCGCCTAATTTAGGGTAGAATCCAGCATAATAAATTTGGAGGAGAGGATCTATGAAGTGTCCTAAATGTGGTATGAGTGCGCCTGATAATGCAGTGAAATGTTCTAATTGCGGTATAGTGCTTATGTCGGCGGCGGCAGCGGTGGCGGAGCTAAAGAGTACGAATTGGAGGGATCTAATCCTGAATCCAAGGGGGAGGATCAACAGAAACCCTTTCTGGATGATTAACATTTGGCTTGGGGTTATGATAATGATCTTTCAGGCTATCTTTAATCTGCTCGGTCTGCCAATAGTAGCGGCGATCCTTTCGCTGGTGCTTTACTGTGCTGCGATATGCCCTACAATCAAACGGTTGCACGATAGAGATAGAAGCGGCTGGTTTGCCCTCTTGCTATTGGTGCCGCTTGTGAACCTTTGGATTGCTATAGAGGTATGCTTTCTTCGAGGCACGGTTGGCAGCAATCGGTTTGGTGCGGATCCACTTAACTAGATAGTATATGAGGGGGAAGATATGGAATTCTTTAATTTTTGTGCAAACAATCGTCTTGCGGACGCCCAAAAGCGGTATGCAGAGGGCGGTGTAGATTTAGGGTTTACAGATCCTGGTGGGCGGACTGCCCTTGCGTTCTCTGCTGGCAAGGGTCATTTAGATGTAGTGAAGTGGCTTATCGAAATCGGCTCGCCGCTAGAGACTAAAGATAACGATGGTCGCACGGCGTTAGCTCGTGCAGCAATCAATGATCATCTCGTCGTTATGGAGACTCTTATCGCAGCTGGTGCCGATATTAACGCTATAAATAAAGGTCAAACGCCGATTCTATCGGATTGCGTATCGTCGCCTAGTAGTGCAAAGGAGAGGGCGGCGATCCTCCTTCTGCAAAGCGGTGCTGATAGGCTCTTGACAGATGATCGTGGCAAATCTCCGCTACACTACGCCGTTCAGGCTAAGCTATTAAACCTAACAAAGCTACTGCTACTTGATGGCGGTGTCGATGTGAATGCGTTGGATAAATTTGGCAACTCGCCGCTATACTATGCAGAGCAGGCTCGCTTGAGCAATATTATCCCTCTACTGAAAGAGGCGATTAGTATTGCTCCTGCTCCAACGCCAACAGAAACAGTTGCGCCTGTCCAAGCCACAACTACGCCACAGGCGACGACTCCGCCTGCTACGCCAGCTAGCGCAACGTCAGAGTCGTCAGTATATGGCACCTTTCAAGAGCTTTATGCGGCTATAAAGTATGATAATCGCACTACTCCTGCTATTCGTCTGAACTCTATCGTTAACTATATTCTAAATGGTGGCGATATAAATGAGAGATTGCATGCCGATGGCGAAGTGGTCAACTTTTTGGAGATGGCGATAAGTTTTAATATCCCCGAACTGATTAAGTTTGTATTTGACTCTGGTTTTGATCTAACGGCTACTCCGCCAGAGGGGGGTGTAAAATATTATCTGAAAAAGTTCATCGATAGATATCTCTGGCATGAGGCGTTAAGGCCTGAAGAGCTAGCATATCTACTGCCTCTATTTTTTGATACCAATTTCGAGCTAACTATCGATGAGATCGTTAAGATGGGCGACCATAAGCTATCCAACTTTACAAAGTACTATCCAGAGGGCGTGGAACCTGATAATAGCGTGCAGAAGAGCTACTACAAGCTAATATTGGGTAAATATCCAAATATTAACGAGGTAGATAGAAGCGGCAAATCGCTACTTCATCGTGCATTAGAGGGGTATTCCTCCACCTATCAACGTGTGAGTGAATCGTCAGTTACTACCAAAGGTGAGCCAAACGCCCCAGAGTTTAACTATAGCGATCTATGGATCAACGCTATTTTAGACGTTGACGGTGTAGATCTGAATCTGGCGGATTATGAGAACTATTCCCCACTCTACTACGCCTGCAAGAAGGGCTCGGCAGAGGTCGTTAGAAAGCTAGTCCAGATGGGGGCTACTATCGATTTTCTATCGGGTAAAGATAGTATGCCGCTCTCGCATGTGGCGTGCCTAGCTGGCAGAAGCGATCTGCTCGACGTGCTATTAGATTTTGGGCTTGATGTAAACTCTTGCAACGACAAAGGCGTCAGCCTCCTCTTGGCGGCGGTCTCTGGGGCGCAGCATAGAGTTGAAAAGGCGATCGTTGCGCTCCTGCTCGATAAGGGGGCAGACCCATATATAGCGGATAATCAGGGCAATACGCCACTTCACAAGATTGTGACGTTGCGATCTGATACACGTATAGTAGATGGGCTACTAAAGTGGGGCGGCAAAAAACGAGATCTGCTTGATAAAGAGATCTTGGAGATCGTTTGCCTGCTGATCGATAATGGTGCAGATCTGGAAGCGGTCAATAGCAATGGGTTTACGCCATTTGCAAGCTGTTGTCGAGTGAGTGCGAATCATCAGTTTAAGTGTACAGAGCTGCCACTCGTGAAGTATCTGATAGATCGTGGAGCTATTGTGGATACGCAGGATAGTAATGGACGTACGCCACTGTATCGGGCGGTTGACGATGACGACGCTGCCCTTGTGGATATACTTTTGGCAGCAGGGGCAAACTCTGATCTGAAAGCTAATGATGGTAAAACGCCGTATATGCATGCAGTTGATAAGAACCGCAGAGCGATTATCTCTAAGATAGAGAAGGCAACCGCAAGCCTTGAGATGGATGGAGATGATATGGACGCTGCATTTATGCGAGCGTGCAAAAATGGCAATCGTGGCGTTGCGGAGATGCTTGTTAAATCTGGCAATATCGACGTTACGTATGTGGATGATGAGGGGCGCACGCCACTTCATTATATCGCTAAACTCGGTATGACCTCTCTGGCGAAATTTGTACTCGAAAATGGCGTTGATATAAACTACGCCGATAAATTTCATCAGACAGCTCTGCACTTTGCCGCTGGGAATAAGCAGAAGGAGATGCTCAAATTCCTACTGTCAAATGGCGCAAATATGAATATTGCCGATAAAGATGGAATGCTAGCGATACACCTTGTGGCTAATCGTGGTCAGCACGATATGCTCGAGCTTTTCCTTGATCAGGGTGCAGATGCGAATGCCCTAGAGAATGATGGGGACAGTTTGCTACACTCTGCATGCCACACTCGTTCCAGAGAGTGCGTGCGTGTGCTGCTAGAGAAGGGCGTTAATCCTAATATTCTTAATAAAGAAGGGATCACGCCGCTTGTATTGAGCGTAAATATCAATCAGAAAGAGATTGTTAAGATGCTTATCGCGGCTGGCGCAGATGTTAAGGTGAAAGATATTGATGGCGATGAAGCTATCCATATCGCAGCGATGAGA
>JAITWF010000106.1 GCA_031285415.1 Deferribacteraceae bacterium | reverse complement strand
CACTCCGATAGTACGCCACGGATCATCTCTTTAGTACTCGTCTTACCAAAGCTGCCAGTGACAGCGATCTTTATGGCATTCAGCGAAGCAAGGCGAGATCTCCCCACCTCCTCCATAGCTGTCAATGTATTGGCTACAAGGATCTTACTCCCCGATACCGTTTCATATATAGTAGGGTCGTCCATCACCACAAGCGAGGCACCAGAATCTAAAGCAGCTTGCGCAAACTCATTCCCATTGACATGCTCGCCCCTGTGGGCGAAGAATATATTACCAGGGCGAACCTCACGGCTATCCAGCGTTGCGCCACAGATCTCGGCGTCCTGAATATTTGCTTCGATAAGATCTTCAAAGTATCCTAGCAACTTTTTTGTATTCATGATCGCCCCTCAAACGCCAGTTTAACATGCTCGCTATCGCTAAAATGGTGTTTCGTCTTCCCTACTATCTGATAATCCTCATGCCCCTTGCCAGCTATCAGCACAATATCCCCACTCTGGGCGATCTCTATGGCATATTTTATAGCCTCTGCCCGATCGGGCTTTATATGCACACTTTTGCTAGGGGTCATCCCCTCTAGAATATCGGCGATAATATCCATCAGATCCTCTGTGCGAGGGTTGTCGCTCGTAACGACGACCTCATCAGAGTACTTCTGCGCAATAGCCCCCATACGTGGGCGTTTCGTCTTATCTCTATCGCCACCAGCCCCAAAGAGCGTGATTAGCTTGCCACCGCAGATCTTTTTGAGCGCAATAAGTACATTTTTCAGTGCATCGTCGGTATGGGCATAGTCCACAAACGCCGCAACGCCGTTATGGGTGTACTTCTCTAGCCTGCCAGGCACATTCTCGAGGGCTGCCACCCCATCCTGCGTAGCAGAGATCGGGATCCCCATTGCGACAGCGGTGCCTACGGCGGCGATTATATTCTCAAGGTTAAAATCGCCCACAAGCTTCGAGTTATATTTAAACCTCTTATCGTGTATCATCAGCTCTGCGTCGATTCCGCTAGCACCAGAGTAGTACTCATATGCCGAGAAATCGCACTCTTTATCAATACTATAGCTAAACCGCTCGCCATCTGCCTCGCTGTAGAGGCGTGCGCCCTGATCGTGGGTGACGTTTATCACCTGCTTCCTAGAGTGTTCCTCATTAAATAAAAGCCTTTTCGCCTGATAGTACGTCTCTATATCTTTATGGTAATCCATATGGTCGCCAGTGAGATTTGTAAAGGTCGCTACATCAAAGAATACGCCGTGAAGCCTATCCTGCGCTAGTGCATGAGATGAAACCTCCGCAAGTGCCACCCTTGCGCCCTTATCCACCCCCATGCGGAGTAGTTTATAGAAATCGTATGGAGAGGGCGTTGTATTATCGGTTTCCACCACCTCACCCATCACAGATGCGCCTGTGGTACCGATACGCACCACGCCCATCCCTGCCGCCTTGCAGATACTCTCTAAGATCCATGTGATAGTGGTCTTTCCGTTGGTACCTGTCACGCCAACCATCGTTAGCTCGCTAGCAGGGTTCAGAAATAGATTCTTGCACGCCAGCGCAAAGTTCTTGCGCCCCTCTGCCGCCACTATTGCAGGAACTCCAGCGATAGCCCTCTCAGAGACCACCGCCGCCACTCTGCCAGATCTATAAAGCTCTGCCGCAACTGCATGTGAGTCAAAATCTGTGCCGCTATATGCGAAGAAAAGCGTCTTTACGCCATCTTTCACTCTGCGATCATCGGCTGCAATATCATCGACCTCCATCGATAGGAGGGCTGTATCGTTCGCTCTGTATGTAATATCCTTTAAAATCTCACTTATTCGCATATTGCACCTTGGTATTGCCGTTACCGAAGTTGTAGAAGAACGCCACCTGTTCAGCGATCCTTCTGAATGTTGTGCCGCCAGTCTCACCGCCATATATCGACGACTGCGGTGCCTCATATATCACAATCATCGCCACTCTCGGCTCCTCTATCGGAAAGATCCCTGCAAAGCTTGCGATATAATCCGTTGTAGAGTACGTCTTCGTTCTCTGGTCTATCAGCTGGGCGGTGCCAGACTTGCCGCCAATATTCAATACCTTTGTGCGAGCCCGCTTCCCTGTGCCAGATTCTACCGTTGCCGTAACCATATTCATAAGGGTTGCCGCTGTATTTTCGCTAAATATGCGCTCCTCCTTATGCTCTGGTACCTTAGTTTTGCCATCCGCCTCGTATTTGTAGATAATCGTAGGTTTCACGGCAAGCCCACGATTTGCGATAGCGGCGTAGTATCGCACCATCTGCATAGGTGATACGAGTATCTCCTGCCCGATCGATATAGACGCCTTCGATAGCCCTGACCACTTTTTAGGCTCCCTCAGAAGTCCAGCCTCTTCGGACATAGCGTCTATATTAATCTTTCTGCCGAAGCCGCTCCTACTCATAAAGTTATAGACCGACTCGCTATCAGTCTTGCTCGTCAGCGTGACCATCCCTACGTTACTAGATTTTGTAAAGATCTCCAGCTGCTTCAAACTCGGATATGTATGTACATCGTTGATCTCATGCCCATACATCCGTATCGGTCTAGAGGTGTTAACAACCTCGTTTGCTCTATACTGACCTGCCTCGATCAGATGTCCGAACGATACCGCCTTGAAGATCGAGCCAGGCTCAAATAGATACATCGTAGAGGCGTTCTTGCGCTTGCTCTCCTCATCTCCGCCAGCCACAGCCGATAGGATTATCTCGCCAGTCCGTACATCCATCGCAAGTGCGATCGCCCTCTTCGCCTTAAAGCTCTCCATATCGGTTCGCAAGATCCGCTCTGCCATCCCCTGTAGCTGCGCATTCACCGTCAGGTAGAGCGCACTATCGGGTTGCAACTTCATCGTGCTATTATCAAATAAGATAAGCCTGCCTGTAGAATCTTTCCGTACAGTTACAGGGATCTCTTTACCTGCCAAATGTTTATCTGCGTAGTACTCTATCCCCTCAAGCCCCTGATTATCTACGCCTGTATAACCAAGCACTCCTGCAAGCATTCTCCCCTCTGGGTAGAAGCGAGTATCCTCAATCTCGTAATCAAGCTCCTTTACAAGCCCCTTTAGCTCCTTCGCCCTCTCTATATCTATCTGACGAGCGATCCATACGAATCCACTCTTATCTTTCAATGTATCTACAAGCGTTTTCTTCACTGCAACGCCGTGGCTAGTTAACGTCTTTACAAACTGATCAGGATCTTTCACATTGCTAGCAAAAACATATACAGAGGCTGTTTTATGATTCTCTGCCAGCACCTCGCCAGTTTTATCAAGGATCAGCCCTCTATCCTTTACAAATGTCACGCTCGCACTCGATTGCCTATCTACCATATCGTCATAGAAGCTGTAGTTGATAACCTGCAAGTGGAATAGTCGCACGCCTATCAGCGCAAAGACGACTAACCCTAGCAGGCTAAAAATTCTCCACAGCGTCCTATCACTGAACATTAAATGTCTTACCTTCCTGTCTCAATATAAATCCCCTCTCCGCTGCGATCGGGTATAGCTTCTCCTTCGACACCATGGCAGATCTATCCGCCTCGATACGCTCAATGCTAATACGCCTCTCCTCAAGGGTGTCGGTCAGCCTCGAAAGCTCGTATCCTTTGCTTATACACTTTGTGCGCACTGTGCCGATAGAGAAGACTAGAAATGCAGCACATATGATCGTCAGTATCGTTAGTAGCTTTAGATTGCGGTCGGCTTTGTCTGCAACTTGTCTCATATCTTCTCTCCCACTCGTAATTTAGCACTTCTAGACAACGGATTATCTTTAATCTCTTTATCAGTAGGCGCTATCGGCTTGCGTGTAATTATATTAAACGATGGCACCCTGCCGCATGCGCATATAGGAAACTCTGGCGGACAGGTACATGGTTTTTCATACCGCACCAGATACTCCTTCACAAGCCTATCTTCCAGCGAATGAAACGATATAAACGCTACTCTGCCACCAGTTACGACTAAATCCTCTACACCTCGAAGGAGAGACTCGATCGCCACAAGCTCTTGATTCACATGGATTCTAAGAGCCTGAAAGGTCTTTGTCGCTGGATGAGAGCCGACCTTGTGAAATTTAGCAGGGACTGCCCCCTTGACCACATTCGCAAGATCGATAGTGTTTGAAAACTGCTTTATATTTCGTCTCGTTACGATAGCCTTTGCCACTCGGCGAAAGAACTTCTCCTCGCCATACCGATATATAATCTCCCCCAAAAGCTCTTCGGAGTAGTTATTTACAACATCTTTGGCACTCTCCCCATCATCGGGGTTCATGCGCATATCAAGCTCGCCATCTCGCCGAAGTGAGAAGCCTCGCTCCCCCTCTAAAAGCTGAAAGGACGACACTCCAAAATCGGCGTAGATACCGTTCACCTTACCGATACCAAGCTTATCCACTACCTCTGGTAGATATCTAAAGTTCTCCTGAACCACTACCACCTGCGGATCCCCTGCGAACTTCTGATTTAGCCGCTCGATAGCGTCTGGATCACGGTCTAATACATAGATCTTGCCAGTGGTGAGCTTTTGGCGCACAGCCTCAGCATGTCCCCCTCCGCCGCCAGTACAATCGATGTAGATCCCATCGGCAGAGATATTCATAGCCTGAACCAACTCCGCCATTAATACAGGTAGGTGCATATTAAAACCTCAAATGGTTAAACTGCTTGCCAAGCTTGCTAAAATCGATCTCTACATCTTTCACCTTGGAATCCCAAGCTGATTTGCTCCAGATCTCGATCCTATTATAGATCCCTAATATAACACACTCATCTACCAGCCCAGCATAAGCTCTAAACTTTTCAGGGATCAGGATTCGCCCCTGCTTGTCCATGCTGAGAGCGTCAAGATAGTCATAGATCTGACGTATTGCAGTTGATTCATCCTCGTTCTCTGCATCATCTTCTACCATCTTGTCCTCAAACTTTTCCCACTCAATAGTAGGATATACAACGAGGCAGTTCCGACCGATCGTAAGCGTCAGC
>JAITWF010000104.1 GCA_031285415.1 Deferribacteraceae bacterium | reverse complement strand
GATCCCATCCACTACATTATCCACACCTAGCGACGATAAAACATGCTCTGCGTGGATTCGTGCGCCATTCGTGTATACGATCTTGCGCTGTTTAAACCGATTCAGTAGTAGCTTTAACGACTGGCTATTGTCGATAAACTGCTGATAGTTTATATCGTACACATACTTTGTAAAATCATCTGGATCGATATGCTCCTGGTTTATAAGCCCAGCAAGCGTCGAGCCGTACTTCTCCATGTAATGCATTCTGATACTGTCTGCCTGACTGTGCGGAATGCGCAAAGTCCTCTGCAAATGCCTAGCAATTCGTGCAGAGATATAGGGCAGCAGCATGGAGCTACGTGGGTATAGCGTGTCGTCTAGGTCTAATAGGATGGTGCTAGCAGTGATCTCCTCCGGAGTCACAGCTTTATCCCCAACTTAGACCAGATCTGGTCTACTCTCTCTTTCACATCATCGCTCATAGTGATATCCTCTGGCCATTCACGAGTATGCCCTTCGGTTGCCCACTTTCTTGTGGCGTCGATACCTATCTTGCCGCCCCAATGAGGCATAGCGGACGCATGGTCAAGGGCGTCCACTGGGCCTTGGCTGATCATTATATCCCTCGACCAGTCCACATTATTTCCCATACGATATAACACTTCTGACGTATTAAACACATCTACATCTTTATCTACAACCACGATCATCTTTGTGAACATCATCTGCCCGGTACCCCACACCGAATTCATCACCTTTCTGGCGTGCATAGGGTACTTCTTATCGATCGAGATGAAGAGGATATTATGAAACACCCCCTCCACTGGCATGCAGAAGTTTACAACCTCTGGCATCATCATCTTTAGGAGTGGCATAAAGATATGCCCTGTCGCTATCCCCATATAGGTATCCTCCATAGGAGGCTTCCCAACGATAGTCGACGGATATATTGCATTCTTTCTATGCGTGATACAGGTTATATGAAACACTGGATAGTCGTCTGCTAGCGAATAGTATCCTGTATGATCGCCGAATGGCCCCTCGTGGCGCAGCTCTTTGGTGTCGACATACCCCTCCAACACGATCTCTGAATCGGCTGGCACCTCTACATCTACAGTTTCGCACTTTATCATCTCTACAGGCTTTTCACGAATAAAACCAGCTAAAAGCATCTCGTCTACGCCATCTGGCACAGGGGCGGTAGCGCAGAAGGTGATCACGGGGTCGCCCCCGAGTGCAACAGCCACCTCGATCTTATCATCTCCACCACGTTGCGCCTTGCGATAGTGATCGGCACCTTGGTGGTGCATATGCCAGTGCATGCCTGTGGTGTTTTTATCGTATACCTGCATGCGGTACATGCCGCAGTTGCGAGTGCCGTTTACAGGATCTTTTGTGAATACGCATGGGAAGGTGATAAACCTGCCGCCATCATCTGGCCAGCACTTTAAGATTGGGAACTTGAGCACGTCGATATCGTCACCCTTTAGGATAACCTCTTTGCAAGCCCCCTTTGATACCGTTTTAGGTAGGATATTGTTAATTTCGAGTAGCGTTGGCAGAGCCTTTAGTTTATCCATCAGGCTTTGCGGTGTCTCTCTCTTCATAAGGGCGACGATCTTTTCGCCGATTAGGCGGCTATCCTCTACCCCTAACGCCATATTCATACGCTTTGTAGAGCCGAACATATTCATTAGAAGTGGATGGTTTGACCCTTTAAGGTTTTCAAAGAGTAGTGCAGGCCCTGAAGCTTTGCTGACTCTATCGGTGATCTCCGTTACCTCTAGGATCGGGTCGACCTCCTCTTTAATGCGGACAAGCTCCCCAGCCTGCTCTAGTTTATCGATAAATTCGGATAAATTTCTGTACATCTTAGCCCCTATTTAATATCAGTAGTTCATTTATACTGCCTCTATCAGAGGCGTTTCTATTCACCATACGCTTCGCAGGAATGCGTGCTATAGTGAGCTTCCTATATAGATCATCAAAGAAGCTGTCGTTAGCGTCAACGTTCTTCGGGTCAGAGTTACTCAACACTACTTTACAGCCGATCTTGTCGATCGTATCGATAAAATCCGCCAAACGCCGCTGTTCATCGTCATCAAAGCATGACTCATTATACGAGGTGAAGCTCGATGTCTTTGTTAGCGGTCTATACGGCGGATCTATATATACAAATGTCTTTTCATCTATAAACGAGAGCGAATCGGCGTAGTCGCCGCAATGTATCTCTGTATCCTGTAGCAAACTGCTCGCCTGACGCAAAGTTTTGCTATCGCAGATAAGCGGATTCTTATACGCCCCCATCGGAACGTTAAATAGTCCACTCTTGTTCACCCTGAATAGCCCATTGAAGCAGGTTTTATTCAGGAAGATAAAGAGAGCTGCACTCTCGATACCATCTAGCCTTTGCGTATTAAATTGCTCTCTAACGCCGTTATAGTAAACTTTTCGTGATCCGTGGTCAAGTTTTATGTATGCTTCATGGATCTCTGACAGTGCTGAAATCAGCTGCTCAACCTCTTTTTGCACCACTCGGTATGTGTTTATAAGTGTGGCATTCCTGTCGCTTATATAGGCATTTTTTATCGGATAGTGCGCCATTATATCAAAGAAGACCGCTCCGCCGCCAATAAACGGCTCGCAGTATCTATCGATAGTGGCAGGGTATCGTTTGCGAATCTCGCTTAGTAGCTGAGATTTGCCGCCGACCCACTTTAAAAACGGTTTACCCTCGTTTAGCAATGGCTGCATTGCAGATCCCAAAATCGTACCAGGTTAGAGTCAGATCTTTAAATCCAGCCTCCGCTATCATCTGCCGATACGCCTCCTCACGAGGGAAGTTCTCCACCGACTGTGGCAGATAGGTGTATGCGTCTTTGCTCTTCGATACAAGTGCGCCTACTCGTGGCAGTACCTGCTTGAAATAAAACCAGTATAGCTTTGAAAAGATCTTAGATTTTGGCTGTGAAAACTCTAATATACACATCTTTCCGCCATCTTTTAGCACACGATGGATCTCACGAAGTGCCTTAGGTTTATCGGTGACGTTTCTGAATCCGAACGCCATTGTGACCTTATCAAAGCTCTTGTCTGCAAAGGGCAGGCAGGTGGCGTCAGCTGCAACGAGCTGCTCTGTTACCTTCTTCTGCCCCATCTTTAACATCTGCAAGCTGAAATCGCCGCCGATGATAACGCTTTTGGGTGCAAGCTTGCGCAGAGTTAGGATCATATCGCCTGTACCGCAAGCGAGATCTAGGATTGTATCGCTATTCTGAGGATCAAGCTTGCGAATGGATAGCTTGCGCCAGCGCACATCTCGGCGGAAGCTCAAGACCCTATTCAGGAGGTCGTACCGCCACGAGATATTATTAAACATATTCTGAATGTTCTTTGCCTTCTCCTCTGGAGAGATATTGTTCGTCATTAAAATTTTACCGCCACACACGTGAAATCGTCCCTCTGCTCTTCGGGGTTCTGCACCAGTCGCCTGTAAAGGTTTGATACCACCTCTTTGGGCGTTGTGCTATCATCCTCCTCTAGCATAGTTTGTAGTTCATCGTGATTAATATATTCTATTACTCCATCTGTGTAGATGAATAAAAAGTCACCATCGTTAATCGTAACCTCATGCACAGTATAGCTATCATCTAGTATGCCTAATGGTACGTTTAGAGAGGTTAATCGTTGTGTGCCATCAGCTGTCAGTAGCATTGTAGGCTCATGCCCACAGCTTATATATTTGAGTATATGCGTGTGTTTATCGTAGTGGCATAGGAACCCTGTGATAAATCGGTCGTTAAATTTATGGCTTATGATATATCGGTTGATCCCATCTGCCAATGCGCCGATATCGGTGACATCTTTGCAAAGCCCCGATTCCATAATAGCAGCGAGCATAACGGTGAACACCGCTGCCGAGTATCCCTTGCCACAAACGTCTGCAACGCAGATAAATATATAGTCGTCGGTATCGGTAACTGTAGTGAAATCGCCTCCAGTACTCTTTGCCGAATAGTTGGCACTAAAGATCTTTGGAACTCCGTCCTTTTCGGTCTCTCGTGTTACAAACTGGTTTAGGATCTCGACAGTTTGCGACATCTCCGCCGCCTCTACCTTTAGCGATGTGGCTCTCTCGTAATATCTAGCATTTTCCACCGCTATCGCAACGATATGGGAGATAAGCTCTGCAAACTCCTTATCTGGCACGATATCTACCGTGATATTGAATAGGAGGAACGTTGCCCCCGATGTGGCGTCTCGTATTATAAATACGTTATTTACTTCAAATTTTGGCGACTGAATATCTTGATCTATATACTCGGTGCTGCTATTCATTGCAAGGTAATCTGTCAGCGGCTGTTCACCGACAAAGATGTTGTTCTGAACATCCTCCTCTGCGATTCCAAACCCCACAAATAGCGTGTCTAGCATTGTGCAGCAGACCTCGGAGTGAAAGGTATCGCCAAAGAAGTTCAGCGCATTCACGAGTACGTCGTTCAGTGCGATCGCCTTTAGAATTAAACCGCTCTCCTTGATAAAGTCGATCTTCTTCTGATAGTCAACGAAGATCTCCATGCGGTGTTCGTCGCCCTTTAACGACTCTGCACGCATTGCGATAAATGGCTGCAACGCCCGTATCCATGTATATGCGTCGGCTGGGATCTCCTGATGAAATGTTATAGCGTATATAAACGGTCTATCGGGTACGTGGCAGAAGAAACCTGCATAGATCGGGTACGTTTTGCCAAAGTATTGTAGCGATAGCTCTTTATGGAAGGAGTCCGAGCCATCATATCCGAGGTCGAATATATCAAATGTACCCTCTGATATCCCCAGATTGCCCCCTTGAGGCTTGCAGATAGTGCCACCGTCGATCTCCCATAGGGTGAAATGAAAAAACTCCCTCGATATAAAGAGATCGGTAAGTCCTTCGGTGAACTCTTCGTTAGTTTTTGTGAATAGTGTCATTAAGAGAGGGTATTTTTTCATGTATCCTCTTCTGTACGATTTTCAAGAAGCTCCTCGATCCGCTCTGTAAACGCCTCTGGATCCTTTGGAGGCAGTACTGCAAAGACCTTTTGAAGTACCTCCTCCAGCGGCTCACCGTTCATATCTGCACTATGGGCGAGTTTATTTGCAAAGTAGATCACATGAGAAGCTGCCGTGTTAACAGGTTTATGATGAGATTGCACCATCTGAATTATATCCGCTGGGAGCTGCCACCTTTTAAGGATCATCCCTGCCACATCTGCATGGTCGGTTCCTAGCTGGCGGCGTTCATCCTCGCAGTTGCTCACAGGTTTCACCAGAAAATCTACCAATATCGTTTTGCCTATATCGTGCAGTAGCCCTGCAAGGAATAGCGTTTCAGGGTTTAGTTTAAACTCCTCTGCAAACGCTTCGGCAAGCACCCCCACGGTGTGCGCATGCTGCCATAGGTCGGTGCCATTTGTGTTGTACATAGAGAAGTTTTTATTATAGTGAGCGTTCGTTGCCGCCACTAGAGCGATATTTTTGAGAGTGTGGAAGCCTAAAAGCACCACTGCTCGGTCGATACTATTCACCTCTTTGCGAATTCCAAAGAAGGGGGAGTTGATCATGCGGATAATTCGCCCCGATATCCCCTGATCCATCTTTATCTGGTCTGTTATCGCCTTGATAGTGCTGGAATCGTTGCTAGTAAGCGTCAGGAGCTTCTGCGCAAATATAGGCAGTGTAGCGATATTCTCAGCCTTTGCGAGGATCTTTACCTTCAAAGCATCAAAATCGCCCTGTAGCTCTTGCATCTCTGCCAGTCGTGTCTTTTTAATCTCAACGATCGCCTCGATCTTGCGTTTTATTACATCGCTATCTAGCGGAGGGAAGAATATTCCGCTGATCTTATAGCCTTTCAGACGCTCTATGACGCTTTTATCTTGAGTGGTTATATATAGAAATAGCGGTATATGGGATTTTTGCGGAACACGCCGTAGATCCTCC
>JAITWF010000028.1 GCA_031285415.1 Deferribacteraceae bacterium | reverse complement strand
GTTTTTTCGACCCTCCCTCAAGGGGAGGGTGTTCAGATACCACTCCCCCCTTGAGGGGGAGTCGAAATATGTAATATTTCGGTGGGGGGTTATGTGTTGAGGTGCGCTATTAGATACTCCGCAACCTCCTCTGGCGTATCCATTATGATAAACCGTTGAATCTCCTCCTCTGAGGCGAACTCATTATCGGCAAATTGCGTCTGTATCCAGCTAACAAGCCCCTGCCAGAAATTTTTTCCTACTAGTATAATGGGGCATTTAGGCATTCTTTCAGTGTTGATTAAGTTTATAGTTTCAAATAGCTCATCCATCGTGCCGAAGCCGCCAGGGAATACTATGAATGCTTTTGAGTATCGTACCAGCATGAGTTTGCGAGTATAGAAGTAGGTGAAGGTGAACGATTTCGTCAGGTATGGGTTGCTGCGCTGTTCGTACGGTAGGACGATATTGAGTCCGATCGATTCACCCCCCACCTCGAATGCGCCACGGTTGGCTGCCTCCATAATTCCAGGGCCGCCGCCTGTGATCACGCTGATATTATCCTTTGCCAGCAGTGAGGCGAGTTTGCGAGCGTCGTTATAGTATGGTGAACCCTTTTTAGCTCTAGCGGATCCGAAGATCGTTACGCCATTATTGACACCCTCCATAAGGGTAAATCCTGCGGCGATCTCATCGGACACTATCTTAATTCGTTGCTCATTATCTATCATACAGCGGCATCTTCTAGTGTGACGATCTCTTGAATCGTAGCTGCGGCAAACTCCACAAGTGGGATTGCGCATACCGCACCGGTACCCTCGCCAAGGCGCATGCCGAGCTGTAAGAGGGGAGATAGCCCGAGCATTTTCAGTAGATGTTTATGCCCAACTTCATACGATTCATGCCCAGCGATCATATATTCATGTGCATTAGGTGCGATAGTATTTGCGATAACAGCCGCCGCTGTAGAGATAAATCCATCTAGCACAACAGGGATCTTCGCCGTCGCTGCCGCAAGGATCACCCCTGCCATGCCGCCGATATCAAATCCGCCGACCGACGCTAGCACCCCGATCGGATCGTTCGCCTGCGGATTATGTAGCGCAAGTCCAGCCTTTACAGCGTTTATCTTGCGGTTGACCCCATCATCGTCAAGCCCAGCTCCACGCCCCACCAGCTCCTCTACGGAGAGGGCGGTATAGACGGCGGCTATAGCGGATGATGGTGTGGTATTGCCGATCCCCATCTCGCCGACGGCGATCAGGTTCAGATTATGTTCCTTTATAGCGGCAGTAGCTAGCTGAAATCCTATCTCTATAGAACGCTCTGCCTCTTCACGAGTCATTGCTGGCTCATGAGCGAAATTTTTTGTACCTCTAGCGATCTTGCGATCGTAGAAGGTTGTAGTGGCATTTGCAGGAACAGCTACGTCGCCCAGCACACCCATATCAGCTAGAAAAACTTTAGTATTAGCATGTTTTGCATACACGCACACGCTAGAGATCCCCAGTAGCATTGTTTGGATAAGTATCATCGTGATCTCTTGTGGGTGCATGCTGACCCCTTCGGCGCAGATACCGTGATCGCCAGCCATGATGAATAGTCCTCGTTTATCGACCTGCGGCTTTAACGTGCCCTGTATGGCGCAGAGCTTTTCAGAGAGCGTATTTATCTCCCCCATGGCTCTGTAGGGCATAGCAAGGGCGGTGGTGCGCTCTGTGGCGGCTTTATGTATCTCTCTATCTGTTGGTGTTACGTTGTACTTCAATCTAAACTCCTAATTTATATTAACCCCTCTCCCTTGATCCACACTTCGATTCCGCTCACCATCAGGCAGACGTTGTCGGCGATGGCGGCGATCTCTTTATTCAGCTCGGCGAGCCGCTTCATATATAGACGAGAGGCTGCATCTGCTGCGATTAGCGATAATCCAGCCTCGTTAGTTACTATAATTATATCTTTATCACCTTTCAAGCTCTCATATAGATCAGCTGATGCACGCTTGAAATCAACGTCGTAGTGCATAAGGTTGCCAAGCCAGACGGTGATACAATCCACGATTGTGATAGGATATGTACTTTCAGAGATAGATGAGGCAAGATTGATAGGAGTTTCTACGGTTGTGTAGCTCTCATCTCGCTCTAGCTTATGGGCGGCGATCTTTGCCCTCATTTCGCTATCGATCGGCTCGGCTGTGGCGATATAGAGCTTTTTAGGGTATTGGGAGGCGATACGCAGAGCTGTTGCCGTTTTCCCTGCGCCATGCCCCCCAGTGATCAGTGTAACTATTATTTATCCCCTAATCCAGCGATACCGACGCTATTAAGACCAGCGTCTACGTGCAGAACTTCGCCAGTGACGTTCTTTGCAAGATCGCTTCCAAGGTAAACGGCGGCGTTGCCCACATCATCGATATCGGCGTAGCGTTTTAGCGGCGCACTATTGATTGCACGAGCGTATAGAGCTTTGAAGCTCCCCACTGCGCTAGATGATAGCGTTTTCATAGGGCCTGCGGAGATAGCATTCACACGGATATGCTTATCGGTGCTGCCGAGGTCGGTAGCGAGATAGCGCACAGTGGAGTCTAATGCGGCCTTTGCCACACCCATTACGTTATAATCGACGATCATCTTCTCGCCGCCGTAGTACGTCAGTGTCATTATGCTGCCATCCTCATTCATAAGCGGCTCCGCCTCATGGGCAAGCTTCATAAGGGTGTACACGCTGATATTCATAGTTGTCAGGAACGCCTCACGAGAGGTCTCCACAAATCTACCAGTCAGGGTCTCACGTGGAGCGAACGCCACAGAGTGTACGAGGATATCGAATGTGCCGAACTCAGCCTTTATCTTCTCGAAGAGCTTTGCAACAGCTTCGTCGTTTGCAAGGTCGCACTCTTCGCAAAACTTTATGCCAAGCTCCTCTGCAATAGGTTTCACACGCTTCTCTAAAACCTCATTTGCATAAGATAGCCCAACCTCTGCGCCATGTTCTATTAATGCCTTTGTTATGCCGTAGGCTATACTTTTATTGTTAGCAAGTCCGAAAACTAACGCCTTTTTCCCTGTCAGTAGACCCATTATACTCCTCCGAAGATCAATTTATTATTATCTTTATTAAATCTCTTATATTTTTAACTTCCACTACCTTTAGTTTAGAGCCACCCTCCACCTTGACTGGCGAATAGAGCGTCTTTACCCCAAGGCGTGCCGCCTCATTGACTCGTGATTGCATATTGGCGACGGGGCGAATCTCGCCTGAAAGCCCGATCTCACCTACAAATGCTCTATCCCAGCCTAGCACCTTATCGTTTACAGAGGAGATAAGTGCGGCGCAAACGCTAGCGTCGGCAGCGGTTTCGGTGATCTTTAATCCGCCAGATATATTAAGGTATATATCAGCGGCGGATAGGTTTACCCCACCACGCTTCTCTAAAACAGCAACCAACATCTGCAATCGGTTTGGATCGAATCCATTTGCATTGCGGCGAGGGAACTGAAAGAAGGTCGAGGCGGCAAGTGCCTGTACCTCCACCAGAAATGAGCGTGTCCCCTCCATAACAGGGCAGATCGCCTGTCCAGATGAGGCGGCACCGTTCTTCTGTATAAAGAGATCGCCCCCGACCTGCGATAGCCCACGTTCCGTCATCTCAAATAGCCCGACCTCGTTTGTGGAACCGAATCTATTTTTAACTGTGCGAAGGAGGCGTATCCCTCTGGAGTAGTCCCCCTCAAAGTATAGTACAGTGTCCACGAGGTGTTCAAGCACCTTTGGCCCTGCTATGGCACCATCTTTCGTAACTTGCCCGACGATGAATACCGTTAATCCAGTGGATTTTGCGATCTCCACCAGTTTATATGTGATATGCCGCACCTGCCCGACTGTACCGCCAGAGGAGGTTAGCTCGCTACTTACGACCGTTTGAATCGAGTCGACCACTAGAAACTCGTACCGCTCTGCCTCTATAGCCGATAGCAGATCTTCAAACGATGATGTGTTCAGTAGCTTTACATTCGAGCAATCCGCTTGAAGGCGTTCCGCTCTCATCTTTATCTGTTCGGCGGACTCTTCGCCCGACACGTATAGTAGTTTTTTGCCAGTTCGGCTCAAAATTCCAGCGATCTGTAGCATTATGGTGGATTTGCCGATCCCAGGCTCGCCGCCAGCTAGCACCACAGAGCCCTTTACGATACCGCCACCCAGCACGAGATCGAGCTCTGATATCCCTGTGGAGAATCTAATCGTCTCGACACCTCTAATATCGGCGAAGCTGATAGGTTTTGCCGATGGGGTGAACTTGCCTGCCGCTGTAGAGCTTTTCGCCTCAACGATCTCTTCGGCGAAGGTATTCCATCCGCCGCAGTCGGGACATTTGCCCAGCCACTTGGGGGAGGAGGAGCCACAACTTGAGCATATATATTTTGTCTTGATCTTTGCCATAACTATTAACAGGAGTTAAACATATTTTTATGATAATTTCAATGGTGGATATAGTTGATAGGACAAGGGATGTAGTCATCATTGCGGATCAAGTCCGCAATGACAGAAAAACCCCTCTCCCTTGATCCCTCCCCCAAAGGGGGAGGGGAAGAGTCTTATTAGACTTTAAACTTCGATACGATCCCTTTCAGTAGCTCTGCCTTCTGCTGTAGGTGGCTAACGGTTTTCGTTACCTCCTCTACAGCATGTACGCTCTCCTCGATACCGCTTGCGATCGCCTGTGTGTTATCATTTGCAGATTCCACCATGTTGGATTGGTCGCCTATGCCGCCATTTACCTCTTGAGTGGTGGTATCGATCTCGCCAACAAGCCCTACAACGACCTTGAATACCTCGTCGGTCTTTAACACGTTTGAAAGTCCGTCGTTGACGCTAGCGGTTGCCTCCTTCATGCCAGAGGAGGCGTTTGCTGTCTCCTTCTGCAAGGTGCCGACGATTAAGGAGATCTCGCTTGTCGATCTCTGTGTGCGCTCTGCCAGCTTGCGAACTTCATCGGCAACGACTGCAAAGCCACGTCCAGCATCGCCTGCTCTAGCCGCCTCAATAGCGGCGTTCAGTGCAAGGAGGTTCGTTTGGTCTGCTATATCGTTGATAACGCCCAAGATCTCGCCGATCTTGATAGATGATTCTGCAAGATTGTCTACAGTTTCGTTCAGCGATATTGTTTTTGATTTAATATCGTTCATATTGCCAACGGCAACCTGTAGCTGTTTGCTGCCACTTGCCATAGAGGTGCTTGCTTCGTTCATCTTATTAACGTTTTCGCCGAGGCTCTGCACCATGATCTTAGATGATTCCGAGATCGTCTCCATATTGGCAGCAACAGATGATACCTGCTCTGATTGGCTCTCGAATGTGGTGGATAGCTCCTCCATCGTTGCTGCAAGCTGGTTGTTGCCACTTGCAACCTCCTCTGCGGAACTCTTTACATCGGAGATGATATCGTGAATATTCGTAACGAATTTGTTTACATACCCTGCTAGCTCTTCAAACTCGTCGCCAGTGTTCATATCAATATGTTTTGTCAGGTCGCCATCACCCTCTGTGAGGTTTCTCATCGCCTCCATGAAGTGATTCAGCTGGTTGATAACGCTACGTTTCATGACGATCGTTGTGAGTACGATGATAAGTAGCAGGATTCCTAATATTGTACGAGAGATCAGGAGCATGGTTGGTAGCCCGATCTCCTCGTACGCCGACTCCATAGGGAAGGTAAGGATCGCACCAAGTGGCGGAAAATCCCCTAGAACCATCGGCATTGCAACGATCCACATATCAAGCCCTGTGCGAGTGTCTATCCAGTTAGTAGCGATCGTTTTGCCATCTTGTATGGTTGCAATTATCTGCTTCGGATCTTGATCCTCCATAAAGGTGATATTGCCGTAGTTTGTATTCCAATCCACCTCTCGTGGAGAGCTCATGATTGTGCCTTTGTTGGTAAGGAGAACGCCGTAGCCGTCGCCAAACGGTTTCACCTCTTTTACAAGGTTGTGAAACCTTGATACACGCATGTCAAGCGTACAAACACCCATTATAGAGCCATCTTTCTTTAATATAGGTGCGGCAAGCGTGATTACAAACATATTGCCAGGGGCGTTTATATCGTTTACCGTAGGATTATTGATATATTCAAGCGTTCTAGAGTTGAATACGTACGGCTCCGTCATCATCTGCTTACGATTTACGAAAGCCTCCTGATACCACGGCGCACTCCTTTCGGTATCACTCATCTCTACCTGAGCATACTGACCGTTCTCTTGTAGATAGATGTTGTACTCCACCGTTGGTGTACCATCCTCCATAGCATCTGCAACTAGGTATAGAGAGCCTGAGTAGATCTGTCTTGAAACGAGCAGATCTCTGAACAGCGAGAGCACCACCCCTCTGTCTATCTGCTCTAGAGTATGATATTCATCATCCAAGACTGCGATATTGGCTGTCATCTCGGTGAGTGCCGTCTGAAGCTCCATTACGACGGTCTGTGTTTTTGCAACAGCTGCATCTGTCATATTCAATGCAACAAGTTGTGCGTCCTCTGCGAGGCTGTCTCGTACTAACTTTTCTGTCAAAATCAGCACTAAAACAAAGATAATCAGCAACGGGATGGCAGTGATAAGGGTCAGCTTCTTCTGTAAACTCATAAGACAACTCCTCCTAGTAGCTATGGTGCGCATATTTTTTTAAGGTTTAAACAGGATGATAATATGGATTTTGAATTTTTAAAAGAGAAAATTGCTGTTCATTGAAAATAAAATTAGGAAAAAAGGCTGAGGATCTATAAATTTAAGGCAGGTTATATTGGCAAACGCACGCCTAT
>JAITWF010000010.1 GCA_031285415.1 Deferribacteraceae bacterium | reverse complement strand
CTAAAATACCCCGAACGGTACGGCATCAATAGCGATAATATGAGGCTACCAGACTATTCGCCAGAGGCGTTGGGGGCGGTGTATGATGCGGAGATGGATCGCTACGACGAACTACTCTCATTCGATAGATCGGCTCTATCGGCGGATCAGCAGAGGGAGTACGACGCCCTTGCAGGGATGATGGCAAACACGATCGACGATGAGTTTCTGCTATATTACAATATCTTTACAGGCGCAATCCCAGAGCTACCGATCGTACTTGCGGAGTATAAGCTCTATACCAAAGATGATATTGGCAGGTATATTCGGCTTTTGGCGGATATGCCAGATATGGTCGATGGTGTATCTGAATATCTGCATGCGCAGGTCGAGGCAGGGCTCTTTATGCCCGATTCTGCCATCGATGGCGCAGTGGAGCAGATGGAGCAGTTTATCTATATGGAGCCGAATATCCTCGTTACCTCCTTTGAGGAGCGTCTCGATAGCTTTCCGGAGCTTACAGCAGAGGAGCGAGAGCAGTATATAGAGGATAACCGCAACGCTATCGATCAGTATATCCTCCCTGGCTTTCAGGCGATGATAGATGATTTGACGAACCTTAGGGGAAGGGGGAGCGAAAAGCTTCCGAAGATGGCGGAGTACTATAGACAGTTAGTCAGGCAGGAGACAGGACTTAGTGAGGGTATAGATGAGATCTATGCCGCCCTTGAGCAGAAGCTTGCAGAGCTTGACGCTGAATTTGAGGCGTTGCGTGATAACTATACAGATCTAGATGATAGTCTAGATAATCTAAATTATGGCGATACCGATCCGCAATCGATACTGGAATCTTTGCGAGAGAAGATTAATGAGGATTTCCCACCGCTTGAGGGGGTGGAGTACGCTGTGAAGGAGCTACCAGTGGCGTTGCAAGATCTCTCGTATGTGGCGTTCTACCTGAGTCCGCCGATCGATGAGGCGACGCAGAACGTGATCTACGTTAATGATAAAAATTCTGATGATTCAACGATCTTTCAGACGATGGCGCACGAAGGCTATCCAGGACATCTCTACCAATCGAACTATGAAAATGGCAGGGTATCGCCACTGCGTGCCTTCTATGGGATAAGTAGCTACGCTGTCGGCTACTCTGAAGGGTGGGCGTTCTATGTGGAGCTTCTTAGCTACGATTGGGTGAGTTATAAAGAGACGAATCCCGAGTGTGCCGAGTATTTGCGGATGAATACACTCGTCTGGATGGTGGCTGATTCGCTTCTTGATATCGGTATCAACTATAAGGGGTGGACGATTGAGGATGCGATAGAGGAGATGGCAGAGTATTATACGGCAGAGGAGATAGAGTGGTTCTATCCCGATATAACGCAGGATCCTGGCTCGATGATAAAATATGCCGCACCATATTTGAAGATAGAGGGGCTTAAGGAGAGGGCGCAACAGGCTATGGGTGATGACTTTAATATAATGGAGTTTCATAAAACGATATTAGATCTAGGGCTGAGTAACTTTGATCTGGTAGAAGAGGCTATTAATGACTATATCGGTAGCACGCTATAATCTCTATTGAAAAAACAACCGTTTCGCTGTAAACTCACCCCATAAAATTAAAATTTATGAGGTATTTATGGCAGAACGTAACGACCTATTCGAGATATTGAATGCAAACGTTATAGAGAATCCCAAAAAGAAGTATATTTTTTTTAAAAAAGATGTTTATACATATCGTCAAACGATCGATATAGTTGAAAATGCTGCGATGGTGATGTCGCAAAATGGCGTCAAGAAGGGGGATCGGGTCGGGCTTCTGATGGGCAGCACCCCAGAGTTTATCTTCGCATTTTATGCTATAATGCGTCTTGGTGCGATCGCTATCCCTATAAATGTGTTCTTAAAAGCTAGAGAGATCGGCAATAATCTGGCAGACTGCGAAGCCGATAGTATAATAACCTCCAATCAGTTTGCAGAGGTGGTGCCGCACCTTGCCGAGTTTGACCCTCATCTTGCAAAGATCTTCTCATTTGATAAAGAGACAACCTTTCCATCTGTAAACCTATACCAGAGAGCGACAGTTAATAGCCGTGATGTCGTCGTATCTAGAGATAAAGATGATGTGGCTCTGCTCGTATACACCTCTGGTACCACAGGGAAACCTAAGGGCGTTATGCTGACGCATGCAAATATCTTGGCAAACGCAAGACCTATCAAAGGTCTTATCGATATTGTACCTAAAGATCGCTTCTTGTCAGTTCTTCCGATGTTTCACTCGTTTGCATTTACAGTAAATGTAATCTCGCCAGCCTACTGCGGCGCCAGTATCGTGATATTGGAATCGGTGATGGAGATGAAGACGAAGGAGTACAAGAAGATGTTGCTCCTGAAACGCCCAACGATAATAGCTGGTGTGCCGCAGATCTACGCAGCTATGGCAAAGATGGAGATCAACTTCTTTCAGCGGCTGGTCTTCCCGTTCCGTGCGATCGTCTCTGGCGGCGCAAGTCTGCCAGGGGAAACGATGAGGCGATTCTATCAGAACTTTGGCAAACCTGTTATCGAGGGGTACGGTCTTAGCGAGGCTTCGCCTGTGATATCATTTAACCCACCGTACAAGCAGAAGGCAGGCTCTGTGGGGCTGCCGCTTACAGGGGTAGAGGTGAAGGTCGTGAACGATGAGGGGGAGCTTTGCAAGCCTAACGAACCAGGGGAGCTTTGCGCACGAGGTGCCAATGTAATGAAGGGGTACTGGAATCAGCCAGCAGAGACGGCAAGGACTATCGTCGATGGTTGGCTGCACACTGGCGACGTGGCAGTGCTGGATGAGGAGGGATTTATCACGATCGTAGATCGGATAAAGGATCTTATTATCGCTAAAGGGATCAATGTGTATCCGAGCGAGATAGAGGAGCTGTTGCACGTCTATCAAGGGGTGGGTACAGTTGCAGTCGTTGGTGTGCCTGATAGCGATGGAAATGAGACTATCGTTGCGTATATAATCCCCGATGAGACTGGCGTTATCGACGAAAAGGGGATTAAACAGTTTGCGAAGAAGAATCTTGCGGCGTATAAACTGCCGAAATATTATATAACAGTCAAAGAGTTGCCGATGACAGGGACTGGGAAGGTTCTCAAGAAGGAGCTTCGAGTGCAGGCGAAGGCAGATCTAGCGAAGATGAAGGGGGAGTGATGAGCGAGCTTCTTAAACGGATCCTTTCGGCGGCGGTGCTGATCCCTGTAGTATTCTTCCTGATCTTTTGGGAGAACTCCCTTGCATTTGCTGTGGCGATCTATCTTGTGATAATCCTTGGCAATATGGAGATGATTCGCCTGGCGAAATCCTCTAATCTGCCAGCCTCGCCGATCCTGTTTTGGCTAGGTGCGCTTGCGGTATACCCCTGCTTTCACCTGCCAAATAGTTGGCAGCTTCTGGGCTTTGTGATCGTAGGTATAATATTTTTAACCTTTGCTATAAAACTATTTTCAGAGACACCAACCGACGATGTGATGTCGTTTATCAGTGTTAATATCTTCGGTGCGCTATTCTTTCCGTTATTCTTCTCCTTTATGTGGCTAATACGCGATTTCAATGCACAGGGATCGTATCTGATCTTCTTCCTGTGCGTTATCGTGTGGCTCTCTGATAGCTGTGCGTACTTTGTGGGTAGAGCGATCGGCAAACGGAAGATTGTGCCGAAGGTAAGCCCCAAAAAGAGCCTAGAGGGCTTTATTGCCGGTGCTATCGGCGGCGTTGGCGGCGGTGTGGCGTTCTACTATCTATTTTTAGCTGGTAGTATGGAGCTAAGCATTGTGAAGGTGATCATAATATCGGTAGACGTTGTAGCCGCTGGAATGCTCGGAGATCTATTTGAATCGATGTTGAAGAGGAGTGCTGGGGTGAAAGATAGCGGCAACGTTATCCCTGGGCATGGAGGAATCCTCGATCGCATGGATTCGTTAATGTTTGCGGCACCAGTACTCTTTATGTACCTATCTCTCTGGGGGTGATCTATGGCACGAGCTAAGATTGGGATTATAGGCGCAACAGGTTCTATCGGCGTACAAACTATAAGTGTTATAGCTGAAAATGCTGATAAATTCGAGGTTGTATTCCTGTCAGCACATCAGAACGCCAGCGCACTCAAGGCGTTGGGCGAGAGGGTGAACGCTAAACACCTTATCTTAACGGGCGATGGGTTTGGCGAGCTAGAGAGAGTTATAGATGACAACGAGCTTGATATAGCCCTTGTAGGCGCATCAGGCACATCGATTATCCCGATAGCGTACCAGCTAGCGTGCAAGGGGATCCGCCTTGCGATTGCGAATAAAGAGTGTATCGTATCGGCTGGCAGGCAGATTATGGCGGCAGCAAGGACGCATAGTAGCGTTATTATGCCTGTGGATAGCGAGCATTCGGCGCTATTTCAATGTATGGCTGGAAATAATCGTTGCGATATAGCGTCTTTTATATTAACGGCGTCTGGCGGAGCGTTCAGAGATACTCCTGCGGATAAACTTAAAGATGTTACTGTAAAGGACGCAACTACAAATCCGAATTGGAAGATGGGGCGCAAGATTACGATAGACTCTGCTACGATGATGAATAAAGGGCTGGAGCTTATCGAGGCGCATATGCTCTTTGATATAGAACCGAAGAAGTTGCAGGTGGTGATACACCCACAGAGTATAGTTCATTCGATGGTTTCGTATCTCGATGGGTCGACGCTTGCACAGATGGGGAACCCCGATATGAGGGTGCCGATCTCGTATGCACTCGGCTACCCTGATAGGCTGAACTCTGGAGTCAGTCCACTAGATTTTTCAAAGGCGATGGAGCTATCGTTCTGCCCACCAGACTTAAAGAAGTATAAATGCCTAGATATAGCTATAAGAGTGTTAAATGGCGGCAAGTCGGCGGAGATGATAGCGATGAACGCTATAAACGAGTTGGCAGTAGACGCATTCGTAAAAGAGAAGTTGTCCTTTGTTGGGATCGGTGATATGATCGAGAGGTGTCTTGCGGATCTTAGCTATGCTGAACCAAATAGCGTAGAGGATGTCTTAGAGATAGATGAGTCGGTAAGGAAGAGGGTATTAAATGGATAATATAACGGTTGATAGTAGCGATATCCACAGTATAGGAGATCTTTACAGCCTCGCTGATAGCAAGAGTGCATTTCGATTAACAAATGATGATAAGTCGCTAGTTGTTATGGATGACGAGTATTATCGAGAGCTAGTAACGACCATTAAGGTAATGAAGGGGCTTGATGATGTGAAGCAGGGCAATGTAACATCAGCAGAGATCTTTTTTAAAGAGTTTAAGTTGAAGCATGGACTCTAGACGCTACAATATTGAGATCTCTAAATTGGCTCAAAGTGATTATGATAATATATATACATATCTTGCGTACGAGCTTTGCGCCGAATCGTCTGCTAAAAATATTGCGGCTCTTCTTGAGGAGAAGATTGATAATTTATCCTACTTTCCGCTTTCATTTCCACTGTGCAATGAATCGTTACTTAGAGCGGAGGGGATTCATAAAATGGTATTTAAAAAATATCTAATATTCTATACTGTAGATGAGGTAGCGCAAAAAGTTTCTGTATTAAGGATTCTACACTCATTGAGAGATTATGAGAATCTTTTGTAGTTAAGGAGTTTAAATGTCTGTAATTTTAGCAATAGTAGCACTAGGTGTTTTGATATTAGTCCACGAGCTAGGTCACTTTCTGATCGCAAAGCTGTGTGGCGTATATGTAGAGCGATTTTCGATAGGTTTTGGCCCTCAGCTTCTCACTCGTACCAAGAACGGTACTGAGTATTGTATCTCTGCGATCCCGCTTGGTGGCTACGTCAAGCTTCATAGGATGTTTGAAGAGGAGGAGGCGATCGAGGGCAAAGAGGGTGCGGCGTTCTTTAATAAATCGTACCCGAAGAAGATCTTCGTTATCGCCGCAGGGGTACTATTTAACGTAATATTTGCGGTTGTGCTGATGAGCGCAATCTTTATGATCGGCTATAAGTCGTACTCGCCGCTGGTGGGTAGCGTTGTCAGTGGCAGTGCCGCTGAGCGAGCAGGGTTTGTTGCAGGGGATCGGATATTAAGCGTCGATGGTGAGAGTGTGCGCTCCTTTGAGGAGTTTCTATATAAGATGAACGATACCGTCTCGAGCCTCTCTGATATAGAGGTAGTTCGTGATGGCAAGAAGTTTACACTGCCGATAGAGAATCTGAAGCAGTCGTACACCAATCAGCTTGGTGAAACGGTCGAGGTGGCAGATACAGGGGTCGAGCTTTATATACCGCCTGTTGTGGGTGGGATCGCCCCAATGTCGGCGGCAGAGAAGGCTGGACTACAGGTGGGCGATCGCATTGTATCGATAGCTGGCACCCCGATGAACCGCTGGCAGGATATAAGTGGGGCTGTTCGAACACATGCCGAAGAGCCTCTTCTGGTAGTAGCGGAGCGTGATGGAGAGAGCTTGGAGCTAACGATAACACCGATTGCAAATGACGTATCTGGTGAAACGATCGGCGTATTGGGCGTTATAGCAGGTGGCGGCGACTTAACGTTAAGGGAGAATCCGTTCACCGCTGTGGCACTAGGATTTAGTCGTACCGTAGAGATGACTGGCCTGATCTATAAGGGGATGTGGCAGCTTGTTAGCGGCAAGGTCTCTGCCGATAACCTAGGGGGGCCAATCCTTATCGTGAAGGAGGCAGCGAACTCCGCAAAGGATGGGATAGAGAGATACTTCGCATTTACAGCGTTTATAAGCCTGAATCTGGCGGTGCTGAATATATTGCCCGTACCGATACTCGATGGCGGATATATAGTGATGTACCTATTTGAAGCGATCACAAGGCGCAAGGTGGGGGCAAGGGTGCGTGAAACTGGACAGCGAATTGGCTTTGCGCTACTTGGTTTATTAATGGTGTTTGCATTTTATAATGATATAGTGAGGTTCATAAAATGAAAAAGAGACAGACAGGCTTGCGTGCAGGTTTCACGCTGATCGAGATTATGGTAGTTTTGGCTATTATTGGTATATTGGCAACATTTATGGTGCCGAAGATTATCGATAGGCCAGATCAGGCACGTGTGGTGAAGGCGAAGCAGGATATGCTACAGCTCGATCAGGCGTTAAAGATGTATCGCCTTGATAACGGCTTCTATCCAACTGCCGAGCAGGGGCTTGTTTCCCTTATTCTGCCACCAGAGACCGAGCCTATACCGATGTCTTGGAAGCCGGGCGGATATATAGAGGCGACTACATCTCCTAAAGATCCTTGGGGGAGAGATTATATCTATCGCAATCCAGGGGAGAACGGCGTTGATTTCGAGATCATATCGCTTGGAGCAGATGGCGTTGAGGGCGGCGAGGCGTATAACGCAGATATAAATAGCGCATTGAATAGATAATAGATGTCCAGAAAGGCGTTTACACTGATCGAGATCCTCATTGTGCTTGCGATAATGAGCGTGGGGATCGTCTCTGTGACGCCGATATTGGGCGAGAGAACGGCGGAGGGTGATCCGCAGGTGGCATTCTTTACGGAGCTACTGGCGGAACACCTTCTGATTGCGCAGGAGTACGGCATTCCGATCAGCGTGACAGGCTTTAAAGGCTCTGCTAATATAATGAAGTACGACGGCACACGTGTTGCGATCCCCGATATAAAGAGCGTTCAGAGCGTTGCCGTGAACGGCGAAGATACTGGTGGCGCAGAGTATCAGATAACTGTATACCCCGATGGGCTTTGCGATCACTTTATAATTGAGACCGATTCCGATATCACATTTGAATCGTATCCGATATTAATGACGGTAACGAAGATTAGAGATGAATAAAGGTTTTACTCTATTGGAAGTTCTTGTTTCGCTTGCAATATTAGCTATATCGATGTTAGGGATATATAGCCTAC
>JAITWF010000176.1 GCA_031285415.1 Deferribacteraceae bacterium | reverse complement strand
TTTTTCACATTTATCGGTTCATCGCCAAATGGATCGTCTGGATCCAGCCCCGACTCCTGATACACGCTATCCACCAGATCTGATGGGATAAACGGCGTAGCCTTATCGCCCTTTAGTAGCGTTGGAGCTGGCTCCTGCACATTTTGCGTAGCGATCTCATCGAACTGCTTCAACGCCTGCTCAAATATATCCTCATCAGAAGTTGGTTTCACCTCTGGAGTAGCCTCCACAACTGGTTCAGGAATATACTCTGCCTCCGCCGTTGTAGGGGCGAGGTCTGCCCGCCCATCATCTTCAACAGGGGCAGCAGTAGCAGCACCACCGCCGCCATCCATGAATGAGGCAAGCTCCTTCATAAGTGCTGCGATCGCCGCATACGCCTCTGTAACGTGCTGCTCAACGTTGTAGTTCAGCTCGTCGTCATTAAATGCGTCCTCTTCATCCTCTATAAAGGTAGCTCTCTCTGGCTCCTTATATGCGTTAGGAGAGATCCCCAGATCCTCCAGCCAGATCAGGAGATCCTCATCCTCTGGTGCCTTCATATATGCCGCTTGCAGGTATTTTCCTGCCTCGGTATTGTTTTCGCTATCTTTATGTATCCAGCCAAGGATCTTTAGAGCCTTATAGTTATCTTCATCCGATACAAGTATATCAGCTAAAACGTCGATCGCTTCATCTTTATTGCCCATGCGAGCAAGCGATTCCGCCAAAACAACCTGTAGCTGTGTATGATTTTCGTAGAACTTTAGCCCTTCACGGCAAGTTTCGATAGCTTCATTGTGTTTATCAAGCTTCTGATAGATCACCGCTATCGGCAGATAGAAGGCAGAGCCACTCTCCTTCTCCATCCTGCTTTGAAAGTAATCTAGGTCAGCAATATAGATCGATTGAAGTTTTTCTACTAACAAATCAGCTCCCCTTTTCTATCCGTTGAAGCTCTGTCCGTATAAGTTTATTATATTTAGAGGCGTCTCGTTGATACGGATACCTCTGCGCCGTTTTCAATATCTCCGTTGCGCCGTAGCAGTAGTTTACCCTGCACTGCAAATCTGCAAGAGCGATAGAGGCATCGGCTGCCGCCTCATAGTATCCGCCATTTACTGCGACCTCGATAATATTTCGGTAGCTATCCACCACCTGCGCATATCCGCCCGATAGCTCTTGATAGTGTGCCAGAAGCATCTGCATAGCCAGTAGCGTCTCTTCGTCGCTAATCCCCTCTAATACCCCCATCTGCTCCTGATATACCTCTAGCCGTTTCTCAGCCTCTGTAGGGGTACAGGCTGGTAGCTCTATCAGGTTACCTGCAATAAATGCAACATTTTGGGCGTTCAGCCCTGCCATATATAGGCGCAACGCCTCGTCAAAATTTCGCTGCGCTAGCTCGTATCGCTCCATATCTCTATGCACAAGCGCAAGCCCAAGGTGATTATTAGCCATATCGATCGGAAGCTGCGCATTCTGCGCCATATTCAACGACTGTGTAAAGTTTTTTATCGCCAGTAGGTAGTTCTTCTGATCGTAGTAGCTCTCGCCTATAGATGTGGTGCATACTACCTCTAGCTTAACGATATTAAGCCGTCTGGCAATTTCAAGGGAACGTTCGCAATTTGTCACAGCGGCGTTATAGTTTTTATTTAGCCTCTCTGCCTCCGCCAAAAGGTAGAGTAGCGTAGCCTTATCTGCCCCAGCCTCGGGGATATGTTTCAACGCCTTGCGATAGTACTCTATCGCCTTTGTATAGCTCTGACGCTCCCTCTCAACCTCACCTAGAAAGGTATATAGCACAGAGCGCTGACTATAGTCTAAAAGTAGCCGTAAAGCAGTTTCAAAGTATAGTGCCGCTCTATCAAACTCACCTAAATTTTTGGCACAGTAGCCAGCGTAGTAGTTCACAGAGTATCGCAGGGAGTAATCGTCCTTAATAGCTCTATCTTTCAACATACTCTCGAAGAGGGGCAACGCCTCAAGACAGTTGCCATTTTCGTAATGCTCAAAGGCAATTTTCGTAGTGCTAGAGAGATCCTGCGCATATATAACCGCTGGCAAAAGTAACAGTATCAGAAATTTTATCATTTAAGATCATACCGCACAGGAACACGCATCTGATAGTTAATAAGCCACTCTCGGTATAAAGGCTCCATCTCACTCTTCACGTCAAACACAAGCGAACCAGGTTTATTCTCATAGAAACATGTCGAAATCGCCGTTATCCCATAATCTGGATCAAACGCTTTAGATACATCATAAACGTTGCAATTATTAGCGTCAGCGGTCTGCACCACCCCCTGCGATAGCATAAATGTATGCACCTCTGGTTCGGTCAGATCCTCTATATATGCAAGATAATCAAGCGTCTCCTCTGTGAATATCCTACTAACTTGACGTTTAGCCTTTATATGTCCATTTTTTGCCAATGCTTGCAGCTTTTCAAGCCCACGGACTTTATCCTCTGGCACGCCCATACCGTAATATTGCATAATCCCCTGATAGTACAAGGCGTCCGCTATGCCGTAATCTACAGCTCTATCGATAAACTCTCTCGCCTTGTCGACATCGAGCTTTGTGCCGATACCAAATAGATACAGGCGGCCTAGCTCTGCTATCGCCTCTGGATGTTCGGCGTTTGCTGCCATCTGCATATATTTAAAGCCTCTAGATGGGTGGATCGGGTTGAGTTCATCTGTCAGATAGACACCCATTCGATACTGTGCATCCACCACGCCACCATCGGCAGCTCTCTCCATATATTTCATCCCCTCGTCACTGTTCCCCTCTTTCAGAAGTTGCAGTGCAAGGTAGTACTGTGCGTCAGGGTCGATCTTTGCTGCCTCCACCATCGTTTTGAGAGCCTCGGAATCCTCCCCCTTTTCGATCTGTGCTAGACGCCTCTTCTCCCACGCTTTCATGTACAGATAGCTGTTAGGCCCTGTTTTGAGGGATGGATCTTTTGTTAGAAGGTTTTTTACATACGATGTAACGTCGTTGAAGCCCTGAGACCTGATGAAATCTATCGCTGTTGAGCGATACTGATTTTTGACGTTGGTCTTTGCGCCACCTGCGTATAGAATATTGATAACATATGGATGTGCATTCGTCACTGCGGAGTACATCGGAGTGTAGCCCTGAACGTTCATCTGATCAAGCGGTGCGCCATGCTCTACTAAAAGCTGCACTACATCGGCATGACCATTCTCTGATGCCAATAGGAGGGCGGAGTTGCCGTATTTGTCTTGCGATTTAATGTCGCCACCAACGGTAATCCAGCGTTGAACGGCGTCGTAGTCGCCACGACTGGCAGCAGTATAGAGGATCTTTGGATCTGCCGCAAATGCCTGTGTCACAAAAAGTATAGATAGGATAGTTAATAGTATTTTCATTACTAATATATATTGGAAAATATACGGTAATGCAAGAAAAATTGTTTAGATCAGTTCAGCCGCCACCCATGAATGTAACAATCTCTAACGTATCGTTATGATTTATCTGAGTTTCTGCGTAATTCGCTCGTTTAACTATCTCTCCATTCAGCTCTACAGCTACCTTTAGAGGATCAATTCGATTCTCTATCAGCCAGATAGATAAAGCAAGCGGCGCATTCAGCTCAAACTCGTTGCCATTCACCTTAATCATGCTCAACCGCCCTCTGTTTCTCTAAAATATCCAGATAGTGCCGTTTTTCATAGAGAAAATAGAATAGTATCGGTAATAACAAGATGATCGCCGATATAATATAGTTAGTCCTATACGATGTAAGATTTACTATAACCCCTGAAACCATCGCCCCAAGCCCCATACCTATATCGATAGAGGTAAAGAGTGTAGCGTTCGCCTTGCCTCTAGCGGCAGGCTCCACGATATTCATAATCATAGTGTTGAGCGATGGCAAAACAAGCCCTGAACCCACCCCAACAAATATACCGCTAATAAAAAATGTGAAGTGAGTAGTCGTAAATGCAAGGAGCAACGCTCCTACAGCAAACGCCGAATACCCTGCAACTATCAGCGGCGTAGGTCCTCTCAAGTCAAGTGTTCGCCGCACAAACACACGCACAAGCAGTACGCTAATAGCGTATAGCACAAAGAATATGCTACAGTTATCAATACCATTCTTATAGGCGTAGATCGGCAGGAATGTAGCAATACCAGACCATGCAAAGGTGTAGCAAAACTGCATGGCAGACGCCCCCACTGCACGTTTTTCATACAATGCCGATGGCGATAGCGATAGCGGACGGCGGCAGTACTCCCTCTGTGGCATCTTTACAAAGATAGTTGATATAAGCCCCAAAACACCCATCGCCGAAGCTATTCCAAAAACTAAGTTAAAGCTATCACTCTGATTAAATATCTCTAACGCAATAGCAGGGCCGATAACCATCGCAAGGGGCATGGACATTGAGAAGAAACCGATCCCCTCCCCTCTCTTGTTGGCTGGCACGAGATCTGGCACTATCGTAGCATTTGACGTACTAATAGTTGCCCAGCTGGCACCGTGAAACATACGAACGAGAACCAACATTAAAAGTGTTGAGATATACAGGTATGAAACAAGCGTTAACGTAAAGAAGAGCGTGGCGGCGATTAAGATAACCCGTCGATTATAGTTATCTATTGCATATCCAATGAATGGGCGCAAAACGAGTGCAGTGACGGAGAATGCCCCAACGACGATCCCCACCTCTGACTCTTGCAATTTAACAACCGACACCGCAAAGATTGGCAGTGTCGGCATTAGAAACATAAACGCTGTAGCGGCAAAGAGGGCACTAAGTGCTAAAAGTACAAAATCTCGATTTAATATCTTTTGTGGCAAAATTGCCCCCTTTATTCACACTACTTTTTTATAATGTCTTGAAGAACTAACAGTCTAGGTTCTTCAGGATTGTTACCCTTTGAAACTATCTGATAGCTAACGGTAACATCTTTATTGAGGTATTCATTATTGAGTACGTCAAGGTGTTCGCCGTGGCAAAACATCTCAATCTTCTCTTCGCCTGCCTGAAATGCACACTGCCCTGTCATATCGTCGTTTCCGAGATATTTTGCAGTCACTTCAACTGTATCAATGATCTCAAAATCCTCTTCATCAGCGGCACCGTACGCCTCCTCTGGGCTTTGCATGAAGAGACCTGCACGCATATTATCGTCAAATACGATAACCCATTTAGAACCCTCTTTCTTTAGATTAATATTGAGAGTTAGCTCTTTTTTAGGTGCATCTGGCGCATTGAGAGCTGTTTTGAGGATTGCGTCTAGCTCTGCATCGCTCATATTATCGATCTCTCTGCCCTCTGCGGCAGCCTTCTCGGTAACAGTCTGGATGAAGCCCTGGATAACGGTAAATATATCGGTTGCGGTAAGTGTTACAGTAACAGTTGCATTATCAGCTGTCTCTGTGCTTACCACAGGGTCGGTATAGGTCATCGATTTGAAGTAGTCGTTTAGAAGTGCCTTCTCATCATCTGCAAGGGTATCAAATATTCTGGAATCAGCATACGCCTCTGCCTCAACATATTTGCCAGCCTTTAAATCGGAAAAGAAACCGTTAACGGTTTTCTTTGGTGTAGAGCTTGATGAACATGCCATCACAAGTGATAGTGCCGCAATCATCATCAGCACAAACAATCTTTTCATAGTATCTCCTTGATTCTATCTTTATGAACAGGTACAATACCCTGTTACAACTGATTTAGCAACTTATTTTTACAAAAAATCTTGCACTTTTTTTATATTGTGATAACCTAGTGTTAGGTAGGTGATATTATGATTGATCGGATCAGCCGGGCTTTTGTACACTACTCTTCATATCGTCAGCGCATGACATCTCAACTTGCTGTGAATCAGTCGTATGAGCAGCGTCAGAATGTTGCGATCTCCGACATGAATGGACGAGCTAAATTTGCCTCTACAATCTACTATATGAAGCAGTATAACGACACCACTTTGATCGATGGCGTGGAGCAGTCTAGCCGACTCAAAGAGAACTACGGCACATATAGCGTCAGCTACGTGCCATCAACGGTAGACGCACAGGGAACGCCTATAAGAGGGCAAAACATCGACACCAGAGGGTAAGCATAACCTCGCTATTGCTTTTATTCCAAATATCCTATACTATTGATAGATGAAGATAAAGGCAACGCTCCTCATAACTCTTCTTTTGTTCACAAAATGTGCATTTGCGCTAGATAATTCATCTATGCGCACCGAGCCGATGAGTTCGTACGCCGATGTGCAAGATTTTGCTAACGAGATAGCGAAAAAGCACAAGATGAACGCTGCAACGATCCTTAAAACCTTCGACAACCTCTACTTCAACTATCGTATAATCGAATATATGGACAAACCAGCCGAAAAGCGCACATGGACATACTACTCTAAGAATCTAATCTCAAAAGAGCGCATAAAGGGCGGACGGTCATATATGCGCAAGTGGAAAACCACACTAAACCGTGCCTATAGAGCATACGGCGTTCCCCCTGCAATCATCACCGCTATTATCGGCATTGAAACCGTTTACGGCAAAGCCTCTCTAAAGTACGACGCCGTTACCGCCCTTAGTACACTGGCGTTTGAATATCCACGCCGCTCGAAATACTTTAAATCAGAGCTTGAAGGGCTATTCGTATTAGCGAGTAAGGAAAAGGTTTCACCGCTATCGTACGCCAGCTCGTACGCTGGAGCCGTTGGAATCGCCCAATTTATGCCGAGCAATCTCATTCGATACGGCAAAGATGGCGACAGAGATAAACATGTGAATATCGTTTCATCGCACCCAGACGCAATCATGAGCGTAGCAAACTATATGAAGGAGCATGGCTGGCAGCGAAATGGCGATATTCTAGATCTAGTAAAGTTAAAAAAAGAGATCGCAGAGCCACTCTTCACCAACAATCCGTGCGATATAAGTAATAAAAAGAGTGTAAAGCAGTGGAGGGAGCTAGGCGTTACCTTCTCAAAGCGGTATGCTGATAACGTTAGCGGTGTAATCTCTAAGCTAGAGGAGGATGACGGCAGTTTTACGCCTGTGATCTTCTTTGCAAATGCATGTGCGATAAATCGATATAATCATAGTACAAAGTATACTACAGCAACGGCACTATTGGCGAAGATGTTGGCGCGATAGCCACTGGAAGGGGAGGGTGTCATATGGATGAGTTCGCCTTATTAAACCAGTACACCGCCTCTTTGAAATCTTGCGGTACCCCTCTGCCACTCTGATACATATACCCTAAATTATACTGTGCGATACCGTATCCCTGCTCTGCCGCCTTTCTATACCACTCTGCGGCGGCACGATCATCTTTTGGAGTGCCTTTGCCAGCTGCGCACATAATCCCCATCGTGTACTGCGCCTTTATATGCCCCTGTTCAGCTGCGGCACGTAGATATTGCACCGACTGATAGTAATCTTTCTTAACCCCTTTGCCAGTTTTATATATTATACCTAGCTGAAACTGCGCATTCATATCGCCAAGCTCGGCAGCGGCAACGTAAAATTTAAACGCCGTCTGCGGATTGCGACTGCACCCCAAGCCAGCGGAGTGCATCTCGCCGAGACGGTATAACGCCTCCGCATAGCCGTGGTCGGCGGCTCTTGTGAACCATCTATACGCCTCACGCTCATCCTTCTCCGCCCCAACGCCGTTTAGGTGCAGAAAGCCAACTAAAAATTCAGATTTAGGGGTGAAATTCTTTTCGGCGTCTTGTAGAAAATAGCTGTAAGCCGTTGCCATATCGTTCTTTGCGGCAGCTTCAGCGCCTAATTCGTATAACGTTTTCTTAGGTTTGCGTTTAAAAAAGAACATTACTCTTCCATAAAATCTTCGATACTGCTGATTCGGCGACCGTTTATGCCCATAGCCTCGTACGCCTTACGAGTGGCAACTCGCCCTCGTGGAGTCTTCTTGATATATCCACGCATGATGAGGTACGGCTCGATCACCCCCTCTATAGTATCCGTCTCCTCGGAAAGGGTCGCCGATAGCGTGTCTAGCCCAACGGGCCCACCATCGTACTTGTCGATAATCGCCATCATATAGCCTCTGTCAGAGGAATCAAGCCCCTCATTGTCGATCTCAAGGCGTATAAGTCCATCTTTAACGATTGCGCTACTGATCACCCCACTATTAAATACATCGGCAAAATCTCGCATACGTCGCAAAATTCTATGCGCTATCCGTGGAGTGCCTCGGCTGGAGGCGGCAATATCCATTGCAGCGTTGGATTCTATCGATATATTCTGCAACTTTGCCGCACGCTTTATGATAGAGCTTAGATCATCCTGATCGTAATACTCTAGCCGCCATACGATACCGAATCGATCGAGAAATGGGTTACCCAATGAGCCTTTGCGAGTAGTCGCCCCCACGAGGGTAAACTTTGGCAGATCGATCTGCATTGTACGTGCGGCTGGTCCCTGTCCGATAATGAGGTCTAGCTTAAAATCCTCCATCGCAGGGTATAGTTTCTCCTCCACGGTGGGGTTCAGACGGTGAATCTCGTCGATAAATAGCACATCTCGCTCTTCAAGGTTTGTGAGGATCGCCGAAAGTGCGCCAGCATGCTCGACTGTAGGCCCCGAGGTTGTGCGAATATTCACCCCAAGCTCTTTAGCTATAATGTTAGCAAGGGTAGTTTTGCCTAATCCTGGAGGACCATAAAATAGGCAGTGATCGAGACTTTCACCACGTTTTTTTGCAGCACGCACATATATTTCAAGATTTTCGATTAATTTTTTCTGACCAGTGTACTCATGGAAGGATAGTGGGCGCAAAGCCGCCGCCTGTTTATCCTCGCCACTCTCTTCACGGTTAAAGATCTCGTTTGGCATCATGATAGCAGTGCCAAAGATCTGCGCAGTAGCGGCTGAAACTCATCCTCTGCAAGCGAATGTACGATCTTTTCGCAATCAGCCTGTTTATATCCAAGGTTGCAAAGTGCACTCACTACATCCTCCTTTACGGAGCGTGGGCGAGCGGATTTAGCCATACTCATATCGGATACCTTCAATTTATCCTTTAATTCAACGATAATTCGCTCTGCCGTCTTGCGTCCAATCCCTGGAACTCGACTCAGCCTATTAACATCTTGCGAGGATACGGCGGTAAAAAACTCCTCGCCGCCGATATTCCCTAAGATCGCTAACGCCAACTTGGGCCCAATCTTGGAAACGGTGATCAGCTGTAGAAAAAGCTCCTTCTCCGCCATAGTGGTGAATCCGTAGAGAGCTACAAGATCCTCCCTCATCACAAAGTGGGTAAAAAGCTCCGCCTTGCCGCCTAATTCGGGCATATCTGCATACGAGTTCATCGAGAGAAGCACCTCAAAGGCGATCCCACCCATATCGATGGCAACCTTGCCACCATCTTTCGCTATTATTGTGCCTGTAACTTTATAAATCATTTTCTACCTTATACCTCTTTCCCCTCCCCCTTGGGGGGAGGGTGGCACGCAGTGTCAGGAGAGGGGATAGTAATAATAAATTTATAGATAAACCCCTCTCCCTTGATCCCTCCCCCCAAG
>JAITWF010000135.1 GCA_031285415.1 Deferribacteraceae bacterium | reverse complement strand
CCCCCCAAGGGTCTCTTCACCCATTCGAGAGATCTCAGCCTTCATATTGGCAATTTCAGTGTCATTTTTGGTCTTTTCAGCCACAAGCTGCACAATAAACTCTTCAAGATCGATCTCCTGGATCTTATCTTGGTTGTAGTGATTGATAACCTGCTGTGGAGTGCTTGCTCGCACAGTGCCGATACGTCTTTCAAGATCTGAAAAGCTTAATGGGATATTGAACTTCGCAAGAAACGCCTCAAGTAGTGCCTTCTTCGATTCTGATACATTTTCAGACATAGTCACTTCGTACGGCAGGAAGCTATAGTTTGGGCAGTTGTTTCGCAGTGCCAACAGTAGCTCGTTTAGAGCATATGTGCCGATCCCACGATTTTGAAGCTGCTCCTCCACCTGTATCCCCTGTGAAGGGCCGATCGTTATAGAGTGGTCGGTATGATTGACGGTTGCTTCAAATTTATTGAGGGAGAACTTGTCGCTCATCGACGCCGCCACCCGTGCAGAGTTTAGCGACTGAATGCGGACGGAGAAGATCTCTTTGCTCTCCTCTTTAAAGTGCTTGATAGCGATGATCATATTGCCAAGGAAGCGGTTCTTTATGCCACCATCGGTCACTCGTATGAGCTTTAGATTGGTCTCGCCGTACGCCGCTAGCTTCTGTTCGACATCGTTTATCATAATACACTTCTCCAGATTTCGACAATTTATACTATATATTAAAATTTCATAATGTCAAACCTAAATATCCAGCCTCCTTCTGGTGCTTTATCGCAAGAACCACAAGGTAATCATCATAAACTTCATATACAAGTATATAACCTGAGGCTCCAAATGGGATTACAAGCTCTCTATGCTCTGGCTCCAAGTCATCCGCTGGCCTGCCTGCGTTGGGGAACTGCTCTAGAAGTAGCGTCTTTTCACGTATCGCCTTGATCGCCGCAATAGCAACATCTTTATCTATTTCAGCAAGAAACGCATATATCCTTTCAAGCCCATTGAGAGCATTTCTCGTCCACTTGATTATATGTGGCATTTCGGCATACTCGGGCTTTTGCCAGCAATAATCTCATCCATCCAGCCAATAACTTCAGCATTTGTTAGATGTAGACCTGTCATTACAAAATCTTCATGAGCAAGCTTCGCCTCTTGACGTAGAGCCTCACGCCTCTCCTCTCGCTCCACATAACTGTTTATCGCTTGTACCATAATGGCATGTACTGACTGATTTCGTGCATGAGCAAGGCTTTTAATACGATCCCGTAAATCACTGGTGAGCTTTACAGACGAAGGAGTAGTATCTGTTAACATAGTAGTTACCTCTTAGTAGTCAATATAACTACTTCGCACTACCCATGTCAAGAGCTACCTTTTCGCAAGATACCTCTCCTCTTCACTGAATATACAGCCGCAGTACTGCTGCCGATATACACCAAGTTTTTTGGAGAGATCGATTCCCACCTGCCACCCCTTGCGGTAATCCTCATACCAGAAAGATATGTTATGTTTAGCCGCAATCTCTTCGCACCTCGCTCTTATAAGGTCGTGCTTCTGATAGCGGCTGTAGAGCAGCGTGGTGGAGATATGCGTAAACTCATTATCAGCGGCAAACCGCCCTAACGCCTCGAGCCGCATAGTGTAGCAGCCATCACAGCGCACACCCTCACCTGCCGCCATCTCTAGGAATGGGCGCAATCCGTAGCCACCGTCAACGGTATACTCGATCTGTACCCTCTCATTATACTCTGCCAGTGCGTCGAAACGTTTTTTATACTCGGTATATGGGTGAATATTTGGGTTATTCCAATATCCATGCACGTTTACCCCCTCCGATAGAAGCCTATCTAGGGGGTAGATCGAGCAGGGGGCGCAGCATTGGTGCAGAAGGAGGCGCACCTTTATAGCTCTACCTTAGGAAGCTGTGCGATCGAAGCCGCAGCCGCCGCCTCAGCATACTCAGGATCGTACACCTTTCCATCTACAAATGAGTCGTACGCTGCAAAATCAAAGAATCCATGCCCTGAGAGGTTGAATAGGATAGTCTTCGCTTCGCCGCTCTCCTTGCACTCGAGAGCTTTCTTGCACGCCGCCGCTATCGCATGGCAAGACTCTGGCGCAGGCACTATCCCCTCTGTATGGGCGAACGTTACGCCATACTGAAAGATCTCCTGCTGGTGTACCGATTCCGCCTCTGCAAGCCCATGATTCACGACGGCACTCACTAGCGGTGCCATTCCGTGATAGCGCAGACCGCCAGCATGCACAGCTGGTGGGGTGAAATCTTTACCTAAGGTGTACATCTTCATAATCGGTGTAAGCTTTGCCGTATCGCCGTAGTCAAACGCATAGGTGCCTTTGGTAAGCGTTGGGCAGTTTGACGGTTCGACTGCGATAGCCCTGACCTCTCTGCCATTTATCTTGTCTCGTAGGAATGGAAATGCTAATCCGCCGAAGTTTGAGCCGCCGCCAGCGCAGGCGATCACTATATCGGGATACTCACCTATTAGCTCCATCTGCTTTTTCGCCTCAAGCCCTATAACCGTTTGATGAAGTAGTACGTGGTTTAGAACGCTTCCTAGCGCATAGTTGGTATCTTTATTCTGCATAGCCACCTCGACCGCTTCGCTGATAGCACAGCCTAGCGTGCCAGGGGTATCGGGGTTCTTCCTAAGCTCCTCTCTGCCAGCGGCTGTGGTATCCGATGGGCTAGCGATAACGTTTGCGCCGAATAGCCTCATAAACGAGCGGCGAAACGGCTTCTGCGTGAAGCTAGTCTTGACCATATAGACGGTACATCCAAGCCCAAACTGCTTTGCAGCATACGATACGGAGCTGCCCCACTGCCCTGCGCCAGTTTCGGTGGTAAGCTTCTTGATCCCTGCAAGTTTATTGTAGTAAACCTGTGGGATAGCGGTATTCACCTTGTGACTGCCAGCAGGGGAGGTACCCTCATATTTGTAGTAGATCTTCGCTGGCGTGCCGAGAGCTTTCTCTAATGCGTGCGCACGGATCAGTGGGCTTGGCCTCCATGTGGCTAAAAGCTCTCTAACTGGCTCTGGAATCGCTATCTCACGCTCTGATGACATCTCCTGCTCAATTAAGGCAGGGGGGAAGATCGCCTCCATATCGGAAGGGGCGCACGGCTTCATCGTGGCTGGATTTATATATGGATCTAGCGCAAAGGGGAGATCCGCCGCAATGTTGTACCAGCTTTTAGGCATATCTTGGTCATTTAGGTAAATTCTTGACATCTTTTTCCTCTTCAATTTTCTCGAGTGTACCCGACTTTTTAATGAAATATATCGCATTCTTTACGCCAGAGGCGATCCCTATGCACATAAAGAAGATCGTCAGATACGGCTTTGTGCCGAACTTGCCATCAAGCCACCAGCCGAATAGCGAGCCGAGTACGATACTAATCACAAACACAGTGCCGACGCTTGACGCTGCAAGCATTGGGCGCAGTTCATCATTCAAAAAAGGTTTTCTATCTTTCATGGTACTATTTATCATCGTAACAGCGGCAGATGTCAAGTATATAATTGATCAAAGGCGTATACTCTGCTACACTTCCCCTATGCTTGATATGCACAAGATCCCAACGACTGCAAAGCCGCTTCTCTACCTGAAAAACCTTCTATTAAAGGAGAATACCGCTCGCACCGCCGTAATAGTGCCTACAAATCGTAATCTGCGCACCCTATCGGCGTACGCCAAATGGGAGCTTGATATACAGACGATCTCCGAGTTTACACGGCGAGCAAACCGATATCCAGGGGTGCTACTGCCGAAGGAGTTGCGAGGATACTACCTCTATAAGGCGGCACGCTCGATCGATCTCTCCGCAGTCATGCGCACAAAGGAGATCGAAAGCTATATACAGTTTATTCAACGCTCCTCCGCCCTCCTCCCCTTCTTTCGAGAGATAATGGTGGAGGGGATCGACCCGAAGCGCCTGCAAACCGAAAGTATGTATCACGACTATGCAGACCAGATCGACGTGCTGTCAAAGCTATGGGCTACGTACTGCATGCAAGTACACCAAGACGGCTTCTTTGACGAATGGGAGTGTTTCGCTGCTCCAGAGCTAGATGAGAGCTATATCTCTCGCTATGATCGATTTATCTTCCTGATCGGCGGCTATCTGAACAACTATGAGATTACACAGCTAAAGTCGCTATCAAATAATGCTCACGTATCGCTATACTTTAACTACGTTGGCGATACTCACCACCAGCGCAAACTTTTGACGAGCCGCTTTAATGCAGAGATTCAGACAGAGGATGACGAAGTTATAGTAGCGAACGCCCATATAATCCCCTGTCAATCGGGGCTAGCGCAGCACGATCTTATCACAAAAAAGATCTTGGAGACGCACTATACGCATAATATACCGTTCAGCAAGATGGCGGTGGTTTTGCCCGATCCTAAGCTTGCCTCGCTCTTTACCTACTCCGATCCGTATAACCTATACAACGTCTCCTCTGGTCTCTCTGTGGCGGATACGCCGCTCTTTGAGCGTTTAAATGGGATACTAGAGATTATAAGTACCGTTGATTCTGGTAAAATTTATCTACCAGCGTTGCAGAAGTTTGCCGCAGCCTACCCTCATCTATCGGCGTTTATCCGAAAGGAGTTGTCAAAGGGTGCGCTATATATCACCGCTGACAGTATCCCCTCCCCAGCGTTACTCACCATGATAAAGCCCTTTTTGAAGGCTACTAGTAGCTATTCAGAGGTAATAGCGGCTGTTTCAATCGTTGCCGTAAACGATCCAGAGGCTATTAGCGAATTAGAGAAGTTGCAACTCATCTATAGCCGCATTGAGGAGCCTGCCCCTACGAAGGAGCTGCTCTCTGCCGTAATGAAGGAGCTTTCGCAGCTAAGCACACCGATGAATAAGGGGAGTGTCGCCGTTATTGGGCTATTAGAGAGCCGTAATATGCAGTACGACTATCTCTTCCTGCCAGACATGAACGCCTCATCCTTCCCAGCAAAGCAGGGTAAAGATCTCTTCATGAATACCGAGCTACGCAGAGCTTTAGAGCTTCCAACTCATGCCGATAGAGAGTTACTCTTAAAAAACTACTACTACCAGATCATAATGCGTGCCAAGAGCGCACTTATAACATATACCGCCTCCGAAAGCGAGGAGCCAAGCCCATTTATAGCAGAGATAACGACGATCTCTAAGATCGCCACACGAGAGAGAGAGAGCTATAATCCGAATAGATATCTCCTCATCCCAAATGATCGCACCTTTAAAGCTAACAGCGGCGCAATAGAGAAGAGCGATGAGATACTGTCGGAGCTGCGTGAATTCAAATTCTCTGCCACAAGCTTGCAGCTATATCGCAGATGTCAGCTACAATTTTTCTATCGGCATATAAAAGGGCTGAAAGCTAATACAGAGGCGATAACAGACTATAACGCTGGCGTGATCGGCGATATTCTGCATAAAACTATGGAGACGCTCTTTAAATCTGCCATCCTACCAGAGCAGAGCGACTACCTGCAACATATGGAGAGGGTCTTTGACGACCGTATACAGCAGTTTGACTACCTTGCAACCGATGCTGTGGGCAGATTTCAGACTCAGGCTATCAGAAATACCTTCCCACTTATCGCCTCGCAGGAGAGAGCGAGGGCTAAAGTAGGCATTATAAAGCAGCGATACGAAGATCCGATAGCGGCAACACTCTTCGGCGTACAGTTCGAGGGGAAGATCGACCGCTGGGACTTAACTACAAAGGGGTACACCATAATCGATTATAAGTATCGAGCGGTGAAGGAGACCTCCGTTCAGTCGTTCGACAAGATCGACATTCAGCTCCCGATCTACGCCCTAATGATGGAGGCGAGCTTTAGAAATCTGCCGATCGAGATGTTATGGTTCGGCTTCAAGGGGGATGGATTTGTGCAAGGTTTCCCAATCGAAAGGATAGAGGAGTTTCGAGAGTATCTATCGCTACTGATAGCCGATATCTTTGCCGATGGCGTTTTTAAAGGTGCCGAAAGGGATGATGTATGTGAATATTGCCCATATACAAGCTTCTGCAAGGAGGCATTAATATGAGCAACACCGCTATCTCTCCACAAAAAAACGTTGCACTCATGGCGTCTGCTGGCACAGGCAAGACGTATAACCTTGCTCTACGAGCCGTTTCGATCCTTATGACGGGTAGAGATAGCTATCAGGAGCTATATAATTATAGCGGAGATAGCGTCGTTGATTCGCTAAAGAGTACCTCCAGTGGGCGAATACTGTGTTTAACGTTCACAAAGAAGGCTACAGCCGAGATGGCGGAGCGTGTTGAGGAGTATCTCACATTACTTGCGACAGGCGAGATTGGTGAGTCCGACGGCAGGTATCAGGCGATCGCCGAAGTATCTGGAATTACCGATCCTATAGAGATGCAGAAGACCGCCAAGAGAGCTATGGAGCGGATATTCCGAGATTCATCACTTCTACAGATTCGCACGATCGACAGCTTCACCTCCAATATCCTCAAACTCTTCCCCTTTGAGGCGGGGCAGCAGCCCGATTTTGATATGACGAATAAGAGTACCGATACCGAATTACACAATCTCGCCCTTCGTAGCGCATTCAAACAGCTTCCGAACGCCACGAAGTATATAGAGTTCTTCCTGCGCTATATCAGCTGGCGAGATACGCAGGCAAACAGATTCACAAGCTCTCTAAACTCGCATATCTCATGGATCCTAGCCAATAGCGTAGAGCTTCGAGAGGAGCTAAATAGTGCCGCCGCAATCACCGTGGACGACCTATCCGCTGAGCTTACCGAGATCGAGGGGGTCGATAGTGAGATTAAGGGAGTATTGCAGGAGATTGTAGTATTCCTGAACTCATATCAAGGTATCAGCGCATATAGCAAGAGGCATATCACCGACGACGCCTATCTAGAGGACGATATCGAGGATATAATAAAGTTTACCCACCCATTAAAGATAGTAAAGAGTAAGAAAGATACCGCCCCCGATAGCTATCTGCCGCTATATGAACGTTTTATAGAGCTTGTGAAGAGATCTTTTGAGCTACAGGAGCGGCTCGAGATTGCGATCTTTCTGCATATGGCAGATTATGTGCAGAGAGCTATCGATCGTCTCAAGGGGGAGCGCAATCTATTAAGCTTTGCCGATCTCACTCGTATCGTATACAATCTATTTCATAACGGCGAAGGCTCTGTCAGCTCTGATTATCTATACTTTCGGCTCGATGGCAGGATGGAGCATATCCTTATCGACGAGTTTCAAGACACCTCCGCTACGCAGTGGGATATAATCCGCCCGATGGCGGAGGAGGCTATGGCAGGACTAACCGAGAAGATCGGCAGCTTCTTCTGCGTTGGCGATACGAAGCAGACTATATATAGGTTCAGAGGTAGCTCGCTAGGCTTCTTTCACGAGGTGATCGATCAGTACGCCGACCGACTAACGCTAGAGAAGCTACTGATAAACCATCGTAGCGACGTGCAGATAGTAGAATTTACCAATAAACTCTTTCAGAACGCCAACGATACGATAGCGCACGAGGAGATTATCTTTGACTACACTCTACAGCAGGCGAAGAGCACAGCCGAAGGGTATGTATCGATCCTCCCTATAGAGGGGAAGAATAAAGACGAGTACGATATACAGCGGATCTTGCAGCTGGAACGTGCTATAGATGAGCTAACCCAGAGTGGTTTTGCGCCGAACGATATTGCAATCCTCGTCACAAAGCGCAATAATGGCAAGCTTGCGCAGAAGTATCTAGAGTCGAAGGGGATCCCTAGCTATCTAGGCTTCGGTGCCTCACTGAATGAAAGCCCGATCTTCTACATCGTGCGTGCGCTTGTGCAGTACATCTATAGCGGTGATAAACTGTCGCTCGCAACCTTCCTACTCACCCCACCAGCTGTGATATCGAGCAGAAAGATCGGCAGCCCTAAGGCGTTTGATCGGTATAAATTTATACTAGAGCGCTTGCTAGAGAAAACAGAGGGGCAGCCGATCTATGAGCGAATTCAGCGAATCGGTAGACGTCTGTCGCTAGCTGGCAGATTTCATAATGAGCCACACTATATAGCACTGCTAGATATTATCGCCGCCAATATTCCAACGGTAACAAACCCCCTCACATTTATCGAACGGATGGAGGAGCTTAGCATAAATGCACCACTATCGAGCAATACCGAGCGTGGCGGCGTATCGATCTTGACGGT
>JAITWF010000124.1 GCA_031285415.1 Deferribacteraceae bacterium | reverse complement strand
ATCGGTATAGATGACTATAATAACGACAACTTCGACCACTCAAACCTGAACTTCATTCACGGTGGACTTATATCATTGGGGCAGTCAGGGAAGCGTCCTATCGAGACAAACCCTGTACCAGACGGTACTCCAGGGTGGGGGGCAGCGTTTAAGAAAGCATCAATATACAACTTTACACGTGCGCTCGGCGTCGGCTCGCAGTGCGCCTCTATACCGCACAAGAACAACTATCTATCACTCGATAGCAAGTATAAAGATGCATACGGCATGCCACTTCTGCGTATGACATATAACTTTACCGATCAAGATAGAGCGATGTTTACATTTATATCAGATAAGATCACATCGATCGTTACCGCAATGGGTGCAACCTCGATCAGCGTAAAACCGAACGCTAAAGATTACACTATCGTACCGTACCAGAGTACGCACAACACTGGCGGCACGATTATGGGGGTAGATCCAGATGATAGCGTTGTGAACAACTATCTACAGCATTGGGATGTAGAGAATCTCTTCGTGGTGGGTGCTGGCAACTTCTCCCACAACGGCGGCTGCAACCCAACTGGCACAGTGGGCGCATTAGGGTATAGATGTGCCGAAGGCGTGCTTAAATACTCGAAAAAACAGGGTTCGTTAGTGTAGTTAGTAGCTTTTTAACATGCGATGCCCTGCCAGAATTTCGGCAGGGCATTTCCATTTCCCCTTGACTATTCACCCCATTTTCCATTACGCTTATATGCTAAAAAATATTAGCCGTCATTGCGGACTAGATCCACAATCCAGAATTTATTTAATAAGGAGTATTTTGTGAACAACAGAGTAACTCGTGAGGCACTTATGAAGGTGTCTGCTCTTGCCAAGATAGACCTGAACGAGCATGAGATCGCTCAATATATAGACGATCTCAACGCTATCGTAGATTACGCCACAAAGCTGCAAGCGGTGGATGTAGCCGGTATCTCCCCTATGGTATCGCCCCTTATCGGGCAGAATATACCGCTGCGTGAAGATATAGTGCGTCCAAGCCTTTCACAGGCGGATGTACTGAAAGAGGCAAGCCAAACAGAAGCAGGGCATTTCCGTGTGCCTAGAACCGTTGAAGGATAATAAGTTATGGATATATTAAAGCTCTCCCTTGCGGAGTTAAAGAGTGCGCTGGATTCTAAAAAGGTTACAGCCCTTGAGGTAGTGAACCTCTACCTCGATCGGATCGAAAAGCACGATAAAGATATCAAGGCGTTCCTGCACGTTGCCGCAGATTCTGCCCGTGCAGAGGCGAAACGATACGACGATATGCGTGCAAAGGGCGAAATGGTGCCACCGTGCGCAGGGATCCCTATCGCACTGAAAGACCTTATCGTCACCAAAGATATGCCCACCACATGCGCCTCCCTTATGCTCAAAGATTACTACTCGGCGTTCGACGCTAAGATCGTAGAGGAGTTGAAAGAGGCTGGATATATAATCCTCGGCAAACTCAACATGGATCAGTTTGCAATGGGGTCATCTGGCGAAACGTCGTACTTTCAGAAGACTAAAAACCCATGGGATCTCACAAAGGTACCAGGCGGCTCTAGCAGCGGCTCTGCGGCGGCGGTTGCGGCGCACCTTGTGCCAGTTGCGATCGGCAGCGACACAGGCGGCTCTATTCGCCAGCCAGCTGGATATTGCGGCGTAGTGGGATTAAAACCTACATACGGCAGAGTCTCTCGCCGTGGTGCTGTGGCATACTCCTCTAGCCTTGATCAGCTAGGCCCTATCGCTAAAACGATGGAGGACGCCGCATTTCTGATGGATACACTTTCTCAACACGACGAGCTCGACCCTACATCTTGCGCTCAGGTGCCAGATTCGTTCCATAAAAATCTTAATGCCAATATAAAGGGTTTGCGTTTAGGACTTCCTAAGAACTACCTCACCGACGATGTAGATCCAGAGGTTAAAAGCGCAGTGTTAGCCGCTGTAGAGGTATACAAAAACCTTGGGGCGGAGATCGTAGAGATCGAAATGCCGCATGCAGATGTGGGTATATCGGTTTACCAGATGATTGCAAACGCCGAAGTCAGCTCCAACCTTGCGAAGTTCGACGGAATCGAGTTTGGGTATAGAGCCGACACAAACGACCTCAATAAGATCTACTCTCAAACAAGGGGCGAGGCACTCGGCGTAGAGGTGAAGAAGCGCATTATCCTTGGCACATATATATTGCAGATCGACCAGTACGAAGAGTTTTACGTGCGTGCGATGAAGATTCGCTCCCTCATCCGTCAAGATTACGACAACGCCTTTAAAAAGTGCGACCTGATTATCGGACCTACCTCATCGACACCTGCGTTCGATTTCGGCGGCAAATCTCGCACTCCGATGGAGATGTATCTAAACGATCTATACACTGTATCGCTAAACCTGAACGGCTCGTGCGGTGTCTCGATCCCATGCGGATTTACAAAGGTCGGAATGCCGATCGGCTTGCAACTACAGGGCGATATGTATGCAGAGCAGACGCTTTTTAACGCCGCTCATGCATATCAGAACGCTACAGACTGGCACAAAAGGGAGATCTTATAATGCAATTCGAACCAGTAATAGGGCTTGAAGTCCACGTTCAGCTCGATACAAAATCTAAAATCTTCTGCTCCTGCTCTACAAAGTTTGGCGCAGAGGCTAATAATCACGTATGCCCTGTGTGCATGGGGCTACCAGGCTCTATGCCTGTGCTAAATAAAGAGGTCGTTAATCAGGCGATCCGTGCTGGACTTGCCCTTGGGTGCGATATACAGAGGGTCAGCACATTTGATCGCAAGAACTACTTCTACCCAGACCTCCCTACAGCGTATCAGAAGACGCAGATGTATCATCCGATCTGTATCGGCGGCACGCTCACTATCGAGACCGAAAAGGGGGAGAGGCGCACTATAAACCTCACTCGTATCCATATCGAGGAGGACGCTGGCAAGCTTGTACACGGCGAAAGTATCGGCGCATCGGACTCTAGCTACGTCGATCTAAACCGTTCATCTATGCCACTTATTGAGATCGTATCTAACCCAGAGATGCACACAGCCGAAGAGGCTCGCCTATATATGCAGAAGCTTCGCACGATCCTCCTATACGCTGGCGTCTCCGACTGCAACATGGAGGAGGGGTCTATGCGCTGCGACGCAAATATCTCTATCCGCCCAGTTGGCGAGACGAAGCTCGGCACACGTGTGGAGATCAAGAATATGAACTCGTTCCGCAACGTACAGCGTGCGGTGGAGTATGAGATTAAACGTCAGGAGAAAGTTCTGCGTGAGGGTGGCTCCCTTCGTCAGGAGACTCGCCTGTGGGACAACGACAAGCAGATCACCTTCCCAATGCGCTCCAAAGAGGATGCGCACGATTATAGATACTTCCCAGATCCAGACCTACTGCCACTTGTGGTAGAGAGCGATCTTATAGAGTCTTTGCGCAAAGGGCTTCCCGAGATGCCAGACTCTCGCAAGGCTAGATTTATCGACCAGTACGGACTGCCAAAGCAGGATGCGGAGCTACTATCATCTGAAAGATCGTACGCTGATTACTACGAAGAGGCACTTAAAACGCTGAATAGCCCGAAACCTGTAGCAAACTGGATCATGTCGGAAGTTTTGCGAGTGGTGAATGATAGAGCTTGTGGCATATACGAGACAGGCATAACGCCTGCAAACTTGGCACTGTTGGTGCAATCTGTAGAGGATGGTACGATCTCTGGCAAACAGGGGAAGGAGTTATTTCAAGATATGCTCGCCTCTGGCAGATCCCCGATCGATATAATCAAGGAGAAGGGGCTTGCGCAGGTGAGCGATACAGGCGCACTTGAGGCGATAGTTAAATCTGTCATCGAGGCGAACCCAGCCGAGGCGGAACGATTCAAGCAGGGCGATAAGAAGCTCGTGGGCTTCTTCGTGGGGCAGATCATGAAAGCCTCGCAAGGGAAAGCAAACCCTAAACTCGTGAACGATATACTGATGAAGGTGTTGAGCTAAACTATTACAAAATATAAAAAGCGTACGTCACTGCGGCCTGCTTGCACAGGGCAACCTTTACACTGCGCTAAACGCTCCTGTTAGTCGCTTATCTAAAAGTGACCAAAGGGAACGTGTTGCGAAATAAAGGTAAACATAGCTCACGGCAGTGCCGCAGTCCATGCATGGGTAGGGGCGATGTTGTGTCGCCCACCGATACATCGGGCGGGCAAACCCCGCCCCTACATTCGACTCCCCCTAAAGGGGGAGTGCCTTACTACAAAGGGCATTATAGCGATAGATAATAAGGAAAAAATTTCCATCTGTTGATGGCGCAAAAATTGCTAATACTCTAACTGTATCGAATGGGGGGAGTATATGCAAATCACAACAGTAAGCCCTGTTTATAGCACTTATGCGCCAACAGCAAAAATAGCAGCGCTATCCATCAGCACATACAGCGCAAAAGATGAGCAAATTGTAAAATCGTCAACAGCTCCAACAGTAGGCGATTTCTTAGAAGACAAACCATTGATCGCCTATCGCTATCAGCGACTATTGGAACGTTCTCCCGAAAAAGCAGAACTTTTTATCACCGCACAAAGAGATTTAGATTGCTACGACACAGATCAAACAACCCCTGCCGATGAATTTTTCTTTACACAGCTTAAAAAACAGCACCCCAATATGGCGCACACCGCCGATGGTTTCAGGCAAGCCTTAAACAGTACAATGTCCGCTTATTATAGCACCGTAGATAGGGAAAAAACGCCTGTTGCCGATTCAATGCTGCCGTTAATATTGCAATCTATGACAGCAGAGGACGATGAACTTGGCGTTATACATAGAGGTGCAAAAAACGTTACGAACGATGATGGTTCTATCTCTAAACTTTACTTAGAGATGAATAGCGAACAGTGGGTATCTCGTGAAGAGCTGCTCGACTCATTTGATAAACAGTATCTCAAAGACAATAATATAAATACAGGAATGGTTGGATTTATCGCCCCAAATGGTGGTGAGATTGTTTCTATTAACGGCGTAAACGCTATACGTTCCCTTACGCCTGTTGGTGAAGGCTATACTACAGATGGATACGTTGATTTAGATAACAAGGTTGTGGTCTATCCTGAAAAATCTGGCACCACCGATACTATATATGGCGAAAATTGGGCTAAACAGCACGATATCGGCGGATTAGGATATATTACACTATTGGACACATACAAATATGGAGAGATCCCTAACACACCACTATTACCAAGCCTGAAACCTGGTGAGAGTGGTATTGAGGCATTATCAAATGCCTTGCAAAAATCATTGCAAGATAGGCTAGAATACTTCGATCTATCATATAGACCGTTTATATAACAGAATCATCTCCTCATACGTGACACCCTCCCCTTGAGGGGGGAGTGGTATTGAATTAACACCGCCCTCACTCTTATTTCGAATTCTGCTCCATATATTCAGGGCAAGCGTACCGTATCAAGCCCATTATGCTATATCGATGTTCGATCTCTTTAGTAAAATCTCTTGCCCTGTTGCCATTTCGGTCTAGACAGTAGCCATTTTTCAAGTCCTTTCCAGCCTCTATAACGAAACGCTTACTCTGGTCTTCGTGGTATCCGATTATAGGGGAGATCTGTTTGCCGTTGCGGTAGGTTGTCTCTGTTGCAACTGCGCCACTTTCATAATAAAATCTTTCCGTACCATCCAGCTCGTCATTAACGAAGGTTTGATCCAGAAGCAATTTTGTCGGGTTATCAGCATGATAACTCTTTACATTCCCCTCCCTTTTGCCATTGATATAGGTCACTACCTTTATTTTAACTCCCTTATCGTTGTACGAGATCTCTTCACCATGTTTGACATTGTTTTGGTAGTGGATTAACTTGCTAATCTTTTCATCGTCATATCTTATAGACTGCGTTAATAAGCCGTTTTTATAGATCTTTTCTTCAGCCAGCTCTTTATCGAAAGTCAGAAACCTTTCATTAATCAATATATCGTTAGCGTACGTTCTCTTTACGAAATAATTAGTATAATGCACCAGCAGGGTGTTTTTTGAATCTGATGGCAAGCTCTGCCGTTCAGCTACTAAATACCGATCCGCTACCCCCTCTCTCTTTCCATCGACATACGGTATATCCTCATACAGCATTTCACCTATAAATATCTTATATGAACCGTTAACTATGCCATTCTTAACAGTGAAGATATCAGTCCTGTCTGGCATTTTAGTTATAGTAGCTACACTATCATCGATCTTATTGCCCTCAGAGTCTACATAATTCTTATTCCGATAAAAAGCGTTATACCCATTTATATACCTGTAGCTGCTCAAATTTTCAGATAGGTCGTTCAGCGTAACGATCTCATCCATGAAAGGTTTTGACGAAATATGTAGTTTGAGCATTTTTTGGGTTGTCTTGATCTTCCCATTCGCTGGCGTTCCGTCTGAATAAACGATTATACCATCTTTTTTGAAAACAGTATCACCTAAAACTGCGACGTTTATCGCCTCTTCAGCAACTGTCAACGTCTCCTTCCCAGCACACCCGACGATAGTTAGCAACATAATGCAAAATATAACTGTTTTCATCTAATTCAACTCCTCCAAGATCCTCAAGATCTCTGGCAGCAGCTGTTTCTTACGAGACAAGATCCCCGGCAGGAAGAAACAGCCAGGCGAAAGCTCTCTATATAATAGCTTCTTCTCCGCATGCTCGAACGGCGTACAGAGAAGCACACTCTCCTCTTTAATTATATCCGTCACTAGTAACATCGCCCAATCGAGGTGTTGCAGCGTCTTCTGCCGCTCTAGCTCGTTAATCAGGCTAGGGGAGACCTCATCGAGATCGCCTAACGTCACGACCTCTACCTGCCCAACGCCAACGTTTACGCCAAACTCCGAATACGCTTTAAAGTCTGTATTCACTATATTTTCAGGCGTGCGTGCGCTTAGATTGTCTGTAGCCTTAAAGATATCAAGCCCATACTCCATAAAGTCAACGTCCGCAATAGCCGATAGCTCCGTCAGTGCCTTTTTATCCTCATCGGTAGTCGTTGGCGATTTCAAGATAACGGTATCGCTCAAGATCCCACCCATAAGTAGCATTGCAATCTCTTTATCTGGGGTCTTCCCTGCCGCTGTATATAGCTGATAAACTAGCGTGCAGGTGCTTCCCACAGGCTTTGCATAGTACGTCACAGGGGCAGCAGTCTTGACAGCTCCAAGCCTGTGATGGTCGACGATCTCAAGCACTTCAGCGTTCTCTATCCCATCCACAGCTTGTGACGGTTCGTTATGATCCATCAGAATAAGCTTAGTTTTATGCTTATTCACAAGGTTAGATCGGGTGATAATCCCCACAAGCGTCTCCCCCTCTACCACAGGGAGCGCACGAAGCTCGTTCTGCATAACCTTTATCTGTGCATCCTCTAGGTAATCCTCCGTCGTCATCGGTGCAACATCGGTCGTCATTACGCTGTGAGTAGGGCTTGCAAGGATCACTCGGCGAATAGTTTCAGCGGAGTCTAGGTTAGATAGGTATACCCAGCCCTTAAACCTTGAAAAGTCAATATCGGTCACTTCGCTCGGCTTCTTGCCCGTTATGATTATAGCAGGGACGTTGCGAGAGATGGCGAACTCGATCACGTCTCGGCGTTTACCCACTACGAGTAGCGTTTCCTCAGGGCCTGCGCTCTCTAATCGTTCGCTAGTCTGCTCCATCGGCATAGCACCCACCATAATGGCGGCTTTAAACTCACTCTCGACGCCTTTATGAATCACAGATCCCTTTATCACCTCGGCAATATGATCCGCCATAAAGGTATATTTCGGGCGTTGGTCGAGTACCTCCTGAATGAATAGGCGAAGTAGCTCGGGCGAGCCGATCATCCCCTTTAGACGGCGTTCATCGTCCACCACAGGCATTACACGGATCCCTGAACGCTCCACATGGTGAAATACATCGGCAACAGGATCGTTCTCCTTAACTGTAATCACATTCTCCGTCATTACATCACGAGTTTTTGGGTATACATCCTTTAGAAGCTGCGGCAGCGGCGCATTGACTCGCTGAAAGATATATTTCGTCTGGTTATTCACATTCCCACAGCGAGCTGGAATATATCTGTTTTCAGGGTTCAACTGCTGCTTCAATGCAGCGTAGGTGTACGCAGAGGCGATCGAGTCTGTATCGGGGTTTTTATGACCTATTATGTATATTTGTGACATTATATCAGTTCCTTCACTATATTTTCTAGTATCGTCTCATCTATCGCCCCCATTAGGACGGTATAGAAAGAGCCATCTGGCGCATAGATAAGCGTTGTCGGCACCTTATTCGCCATCAGCTTATAGCGCACGCTATCTGGGATATGATAGATCGGATACGTTATCTTGTAATCCTCTCGAAACTTCACCACTGCCGCAAGATCTGTATCAATCGAAAGCCCTATAAGCTCGACTGGCAGTTTGTTTTCATTATAAAAACGCACCAAGGCAGGGGTTTCCTCCTCGCAGGGTGGACACCATGTGGCGAATACGTTTAAAATTAGCACCTTGCCCTTGTTATCGACTTTCAGCTGATCAACGCTATTAAGTGTGACGATCTCGCTACTACTGACGACTGGCTCTTTTTTGCAAGCTCCAAATGTTAAAAATGTTAATGCTATCAATACCAAAGTCAAAGTTTTCATCTTAATTTACACTTCCCTACGAGTTCTGGTAGTACCTCTTTCAAGAAATATTGCACACTTGCGAGTGGGATACTCTCTATCTTTTTCAGCACTAAAAAGTACTTTTCGATGAACGGATCGGTGTTTGAAAGGCGGATCTCTTGAATACACTCAACGAGGGCGTCGAGGTTGTCCGCCGCCGTCAAGATCTGCCCCTCCAGCGTATCATCCTTCCCCTGCGACAGAAGCTCGTGATACTCACCTTTATATGGAGCTGGCACCTCTGCCAAGAGGTCGTCGATAAACTGCGCCTCCGCCTCCTCCATCACCCTCTTGGTGGCTTCATTCATATTTTTAGTGGTGCTGATAACGTCGCCCATGAGGGATTCTGGCACGTCGTGATTTAGCGCACGTCGATATAGCGTCTTCCAGTCGACTGTGCCACCCATCTCCTCCTCTATCGTCCCTAACATCTGGGCGATCTGCGCTACAAAGAAGGAGTGTTCGGATACGGAGGCTCGCTGATGGACGAACTCGTTCGACCAGCGAGCGATGTTGTTGAGTTTGCGGATGTTTAAGAGTAGTTTGCCTAGACCGTTCATAGAAGACCCCTCCCTATAATTCCCCTTCGCTGGCGAAGGGGAATTAGACTTTTTTATGCACCACCCGCGCCCATGCGTTATGATTATGTATCGACTCCATATTACTACTGGAGACTTCGAACCATGTAATTCTACTATCTTTATCGAGTAGCTGCGTCACATTGCGCACGATATCCTCTACAAATACAGGGTTTTCGTACGATCTCTCTGTGATAAACTTCTCATCCTCTCGCTTTAAGAGTGCATAGATCGGCGAGCTAGCACTGGATTCGGCGTATGCAACGATCTCCTCTATCCAGACGATCTTCTTGCAACGGATCGATATCCGCACCGTACTGCGCTGATTGTGTGCGCCATACTCGGAGATCTCCTTTGAGCATGGGCAGAGCGACAGCACTGGCACGCTTACAGTCATTACAAGATCATGCCTACTATCAGAGAGCGTCGATGAAAATTCGCAATCGTAATCCATCAGCGACGACTGCCCTGATACAGGTGCCCTCTTCTCGATGAAATATTTAAACGCTAGCTCTATATGCGACTCTTGGGCGGTAAGCGACGTCCGCATATCCTCCAGGAGATCCTTTATCGTATCGGTGCCGATATCTGCCTGATGTTTATGAAGGATCTCCACAAACCTAGACATATGCGTGCCTTTAAAGTTATGCGGCAGATTCACACTCATGCTAATGGTCGCAACGGTATGTTGAGAGCCTTTGTCCCTATCTCTGACCACGATCGGGTATACGATATCCCTAATCCCCACCTGATCTATATCGATATTGCGTGGGTCTGCGAGATTTTGTACGTCCTTCATCATCTGCGTTTAAACTTCTGATTCATTGCAAGTGCCTGATACGGTCTTGCGCCATCCTGAGATTTACCTAGATGGAGCTGCATCCAGACAGCACCGTAGTTCTGAATCTTTATCTTTTTGCGATTTTTCAAGCTATCGAGTGCGCCAGAGATCCTCTCATCGAGTGGAAGTTTCTCCTCCCCCTTCGTCAAGATCTGTATCGCCTTATCGCTCTGTCCCTGCTCACTCAAAAAGTATGCGTATAGGCTATAGACGAACGACTCCTTCTTGTTGTTCGACACGGCTTTGTCCATCGTTTTATAGCACTGCGCATACTCTTTATTGCGATAGTAGTGTGCCGCGAGCATACACATTGCAGACCAGTTGCGTGTAAACGACTTTTCAAGATATGGCAAAGCCTCATCGAACCGTTTGCGTAGGTAGAGGAGAGAGCCGATCTGCGAATCGATCTGCTGTTTAACGAAAAACTGCCATTTGGAGTATTTATACCCATCTTTCAGCTTCTCCATAGCGGCATCTAGCCTTTCAGAGCGAAGATCCTTCTCGATAGATCCCATTAAAGCGGTGAGTTTACCCAGAAAGTGTCTACCCACCAATATATTTATACCTACAACCACAAGCGCAAACACAGCGATACCTAATAGTATATACCCAGACAGATACCAAACACCCGCACCGATAATCATACCTGTGATTGCGGCAATTAAAAGCGTCAACATTAACTATGCTCCTTTATTTTCCGTCATTGCGGACTTGATCCGCAATCCAGCATAAAATTAATAGGGATTTCTAATATTTTTATTCTGGACTGCGGATCAAGTCCGCAGTGACGTGTATATTTATATATTCTCTAGCATTCCGAAACAAGGGCGAGCAGACCTCGCCCCTACACCAGAGCTACGCACCTGCATTGCCGTTACGTAGCCCAATGAAGATAAGGGGCTTAACATTCTAACACACGCAATAGCGTTGTCGTGCCAGACTCGCCCATCGGCACTCCAGCTGTTAGTACTATCCGATCGCCCTTCTTTGCAAATCCAGCCTTCATAACCACCTTGATCGCCTCGTAGAACATATCGTCGGTGTCGTTAAACTTTTTCGTCACAATAGGGGTCGTTCCCCAGCATAGCGATAGACTACGGCACGATTTTTCATCGGGGGTAAGGGCTATGATAGGGCAGTGTGGGCGAAACTGCGATACAGCGTATGCAGTAAATCCTGATTGCGTGTAG
>JAITWF010000165.1 GCA_031285415.1 Deferribacteraceae bacterium | reverse complement strand
CAAAGTAGCGTTTGAGAGAACGCCTCTTTACGGTTGCTATTATATGTAGCTCCAAAGCCATTCATCCAATGGTCGATCACCCGTTGTGCGATCTCCCTTTGAGCCTTCAATGGCGTCACTACATAGTACTTCTTTGCGCCATAAGTCGCCGATGAGCGGCTTATATCGTGCAGATCCATATTAGTCACCGATGTTGTCACGAGGTTTCCCTGCTTATCCTTCATAGGATAGTGCATCAGTGCAATATAGAGATCTACAGATCTACCAGCTGGCAACGCCGTCTGCTTATACACCTCTCTTTGCAACGCCTCATCCATAGCCTCAAACGGGAGGAGGTCTGGACGATAATGTTTCGTGTGTAAAAGCGACTGCTCTGCTCGCCACCTTAATATATCTGCATGATTTCCAGACATTAATACATCGGGAACCTTCATCCCCTCGTACTCTAGCGGCCGTGTGTAGTGTGGGTACTCCAACCCGCCCGCTGTGGAGAACGACTCCTCCTCTGAAGAGGTCTCATCCCCCAAAACACCTGGAACCAATCGTGCTACCGAATCTATCATCATCATGGCAGCAAGCTCGCCGCCAGTCAGTATAAAATCGCCGATCGAGATCGCTTCATCTACAACGCTCTCTCGAACCCTCTCGTCCACACCCTCGTATCTACCACATATAAAGGTGAGGCTCTCATATTGGCTCAATCTCTCGGCGGTGCGCTGTGTAAACTTCTCGCCACGAGGATCTAGCAGGATCACTCGGGTAGACTCTTTAATATCCTTCACAGCCCTTATAATCGGCTCTGGCTTCATTACAAGCCCTACGCCGCCGCCGTACTGATAATCATCTGTGGTGCGGTGTTTATCATCGGTGTAAGCTCGCACATCTATCGCATTTACAGAGATAATCCCTGCTTCGATAGCCTTCGATACTACGCCTCTGTCAAACACGCCATCAAACATCGTCGGGAAGATGGTGATAATATTATACTGTTTCAATTCTCTTCCACCAACCCAATTCTATTTATGATTATCAGCTTTTCGTCTGCCGATATATTCGTAACATGTTCGTGATTATTCGAGATTAAGAATCTCTTATCACCATCCTCTATCACAAAAACGTCGTGGGCACCCGTCTCTAAAAAATCTTTCAGTATGCCAACGTACTCGCCCTCTGTATCTCGTACAGTAGCCCCCTCGATCTGCGCCCAATATACCTCGTCATCTCGGGTGGGTGGAAGCGATTCTGTGCTTATCAAGAGTTTATTCCCTCTTAAAAGCATTGCACTCTCTGGATTATCAATGCCAGAGAAGCGCACCAACCATCTATCAGCGTGCCACTTCGAGCTTGTAACCTGCATATTACGACCATCAGAGAGTGTGCAAGATTTCAACTTGCGAAAGATAGTATCATCCTCCACAAAAGGCTTCACCTTTACGTCGCCCTTTAGCCCAAACACGCCTGTTATTTCGCCGATTTCGATGGTTTCTCTATTCATATGAGGATTAGTCTATAATCTCCATAAGAACACGTTTGCCCTTCTTTACACTTGCAGCGTTCAGGATCGTCCTGATAGCTTTCGCTGTACGCCCCTGCTTGCCGATAACTTTACCCAGATCGCCCTCGTTTACACGTAGCTCGATCACGGTATTGTTCTCTGACTCCACTTCACGGATGTCTATTTCGCTCGGTTTGTCCACTAACGGCTCTACTATCGCTTTAACAAGTTCTTTCATAAAATTATCCTACTTCTTTGCTGCTATTACTGCGCTGCCTCTACAAACTTCTTCATTATACCCGCTTTGGTGAAAAGGTTGCGAGTGGTATCGGTTGGGATTGCGCCCACGCCAAGCCATTTAAGAGCCTTCTCTTCGTCAATCTTTACCTCTGCTGGTACTGTAAGTGGGTTGTAATATCCCAATACATCCACAAAGTAGCCGTCTCTGCGAGACTTGCTGTCTGCTACAACGATACGATAAAATGGACGCTTCTTACGACCCATTCTCATTAATCTGATTTTTGTTGCCATTCTGTCCTCTCTTAATATTTTATTTAAATAATCCTTTAAGTGCTTGCGATGGGTCTTTACCTTTACCCACCATCTTTGTCATCTTCTTCATCATCTTATTCATCTGGCTAAGCTGATCGAGAAGGCGGTTAACCTCCTGAACTGATCTGCCAGATCCTGCGGCGATACGCTTCTTACGGCTAGAGTTTATCAGGTCGGGCTTTCTGCGCTCGACCGTCGTCATACTCATTATCATAGCCTCTATATGTTTAAACTTCTTGTCATCCATCGAAACGTCGCCAAGCTGCCCCATTGCGGAGCCAAGCCCAGGAATCATCTTCATGATACCGCCAAGGGAGCCCATCTTCTTTATCATGCGAAACTGTTTGAGCATATCCTCAAAATCCAGCCCACTCTTCTTGATCTTTCCAGCAAGAGCCTCTGCGTCCTCTCCCTCCATAGCCTCCTGCGCCCTCTCCACAAGCGACACAACGTCGCCCATGCCAAGGATTCTGCCAGCCATACGCTCGGGGTGGAATAGCTCAAACTCGTCGATCCGCTCGCCTGTACCGATAAATACTAGCGGCTTGCCAGTTACCTCTTTCACAGATAACGCCGCACCACCTCTGGCGTCGCCGTCAGTTTTAGTGAGGATTATCCCTGTCAGTTCAAGTCTTTTATTAAATTCAGAGGCAGAATTGACTGCATCTTGACCTGTCATAGCGTCTGCCGCATAGAAGATCTCGTGCGGATTGGTGGCAGATTTAACCTTTGCAACCTCTTCCATAAGAGCCTCATCAATATGCAGGCGACCTGCGGTATCGATAATAACCACATCTTTAGCGGCTTTCTTTGCGAAGGCTACGCCATCTGTGGCGATCTTTGGAGCATCTTTAGAGTTGCGATCGGTGTATACATCGGCGCCAGCCTGTTTGCCGACAACCTCGAGCTGATCGATAGCGGCAGGGCGGTATATATCGCACGCCACAAGCATAACGGACTTGCCACTTTTTATAAAATGGCGTGCCAACTTGCCGCAAGTGGTAGTTTTACCAGAGCCTTGCAGACCAGTCATTAATATAATTGTAGGTGGTTGTGAAGATAAATGAACCTTTGGGGTATAGTTTGCACCGCCGAGCGTCTCGGTGAGCTCGTCGTTTACGATCTTGACAAACTGCTGTGCAGGGGTAATGCTTGCGAGAACCTCAGCCCCAAGCGCACGTGCCTCCACTCTTGCTACAAAGTCTTTAGCTACCTTGTAGTTGACATCTGCCTCGAGAAGTGCCATACGCACCTCTTTGACAGCTGACACAATATTTTTGTCAGTGAGACGAGCCTCGCCACGAAGTTTCTTAAAAACTCCGTTGAGCTTGTCGCTTAAATCCGCAAACATTTGGTTAATTTATCCCTTGCGATATTCGATTGTAGTCCGCTAAAAAATTAGCGGACTATACCTTTATCAGAATCGGGATAGATTGTCAATCTAAAATCGCACCATCGATAGTTATAGTAACGATCTTTAGCGGCAACTCCTTGCCAGACTGTTCGATAGCTTTCTTCGCCGCCCATTCGATACCGCCGCAGCACGGCACCTGCATACGCACCACCGTCAACGATTTAACATCGTTCCCTGCCAATATTGCAGTAAGCTTCTCACTATAATCTATATCATCCAGCTTCGGACAGCCCACGAGAATCGCCTTATCCTTAATAAAATCGTTGTGAAAGTTGCCATATGCGTACGCTGTACAGTCGGCAGCGATCAGCAGATCTGCACCTTTAAAGTACGGCGCATTGAGAGGTAGTAGCTTTATCTGCACAGGCCACTGGCGCAGCTGCGAAGACGCCCTTGCGATATTTCTCATCACCTCCGCCTCGTTATACTCGAGAGCCTCTCGCTCCTCAAACGATATAGCGTCGGTAGGGCAGACTGGCAGACAGTTACCGAGACCGTCGCAGTAGTCATCACGCAGAAGCACAGCCTTTCCATCCTTTATCCCTATCGCCGATTCGTGGCAGGCAGTGACGCACAGAGAGCAACCGTTACATCTTTCGGCATCAATTTTGATAATTTTTCTAACCATATTATATTATACTCCTTTACATATTGCACTTATCTGCTAGAATACTCATTGATAATAATAAAAAAAATGAAGAGTGGCAACTATGAAAATTCAAAAACATGTTTATGATGTCGTGATCATTGGAGCAGGCGGAGCAGGTCTAAACGCCGCACAGGTAGCGTCTCAATACGTTAATACCGCAGTGGTAGCAAAGGTTTACCCTACTAGAAGCCATACTATATCAGCGCAGGGCGGTATCGCTGCATCATTGGGCAACGAAGAGCCAGATAACTGGCACTGGCACATGTTTGACACCGTTAAAGGTGGCGACTATCTGGGCGATCAAGATGCATGTGAATATCTATGCCGCCTCGCACCAGAGATGATCGTAGAGCTTGAACATATCGGTATGCCATTCAATAGAACGAAAGAGGGCAAAATTGCTCAACGTCCATTCGGCGGTCACACCTCCAACTACGGCGAAAAATCTGTCCGCCGTGCATGCTACGTGGCAGACCGCACAGGGCATGCAATGCTTCAAACATTATTCGAGAAATCGGTCGCACAGGGAACACAGTTCTACAGCGAATTCTACGCTCTCGAACTCATCAACACCGATGGCGTCGTGAACGGCGTCCTCTGCTTTGATATGAAAGATGGCTCCCTGCACCTATTCCACGCAAAGGCTGTTATTATGGCAACTGGCGGCAGTGGGCGTGTATATATGACTAACGCAAACGCACATATCAACACCGGCAACGGCGTCGCAATGTCGCTACGTGCTGGATTTACATGGAGCGATCCAGAGTTCTTCCAATTCCACCCAACAGGGATCTATGGGCATGGCAACCTGATTACAGAGGCTGTGCGTGGCGAGGGTGGATACCTACTGAACGGCAACGGCGAACGTTTTATGGAGCGATATGCCCCTACTATCAAAGATCTTGCCCCACGCGATATCGTGTCTCGCTGTATGGCACAGGAGATCCTCGAGGGTAGAGGCGCAGGGGCGAATAAAGATCATATAAAGCTAAAGATCGATCATATCGGAGCCGCCGCCATCATGGAGAAGCTCCCAGGGATACACGAGCTTGCACATATCTTTGCAGGGGTGGATTGCACGAAGGAGCCGATCCCAGTCGTTCCTACTAGCCACTATCAGAATGGCGGTATCGCTACAAACTATCTCGGTAGCGTCATTACAGGCGGTAACGGCGTATACGATACAGTAGTACCGGGCTTCTACGCCGCTGGCGAGTGCGCCGCAAGTGTGCATGGCGCAAACAGACTCGGCACAAACTCCCTCCTCGACCTTGTTGTATTCGGCAGAACCGTTGGCGAGAGAGCGGCTAAATACGCTAAAGAGAATAAACTTGTAGATATGAAAGCTGACGCTGGCAAGACAGGATTGGCACTGCTAAATAAGTTCGCTAACGCCAACGGGAAGCATACATTCAACGAGATCTACACAAAGATGGCAACCACTATGCAGGCAAATGTGGGCGTATTCAGAAAGGGCGAAAATATCGAAAAGGCTATCAAGGAGCTGAAAGAGGCTCAAGAGATGATGAACGATTTCAGAGTAACCGATAAATCTAGCGTCTACAACCTCGATCTGATAGAGGCTCTCGAGATGGAGGATATGCTACTGGTATCCAGAATGATCGCAGAATCGGCACTCGCTCGTAAAGAGTCTAGAGGCTCACACTATAGAGATGATTACCCTGATAGAGACGATAAAGATGGTCAGAAGCATACACAGGCGTTCCTTGAGGCTGATGGCAGCGTGCGCCTAGACTATCGCCCTGTACGCACAAAACCGCTAACGGTAGAGACGTTTCCACCAAAGAAGAGAGTGTATTAAGAAAAAATCCTTATATTAGCGCACAAACACT
>JAITWF010000162.1 GCA_031285415.1 Deferribacteraceae bacterium | reverse complement strand
TTGCAAGCTGCCACCCCTTCGCCAGCGAAGGGGAATTTGGGGATGATTCAGATGAGACATTTTATAGTTCTGGCTCTCCTGCTTTTAGTAGCAGGCTGCGGCTACCAGATCGTAGGGATGGAGGCGGACAGCAAGTACCGCTACTATCTAGCAGAGATAAGTAATGAGAGCGATGACTACACAATATCGGATGATGTAGCGGCGTACGTCACTCGCTTCTTCTCTGATTACAGTGCTATTGCCCCTCTAGATGAGGCTGATTTTGTGATGAGAGTTACCTTGACCGATAGAACGGTATCAACGGCTATCAGATCTGCCACACGTGAGGCGTTGTCCTCTAATGTATCCGTACGGTATCATATCGTTGTGGAGGATAAGCTGGGCAAGGTGCTATATGATAGAGGGATAGCGTATCAGCAGAGCTTTGACTCTGGCACCGCTAGCTCATCGTATAATAGAGATGAGGCGGAGGCGTTCGACGAATGCACCATAAATATACTGACTAGGTTTAAATATGAGTTTGAACGAGTACGATAAGCTTTTTATAGTTGGCTCTCAATATTTTATAGATAAACAGCTCTCTACATTGGATCGAGATGATGTAGAGGAGCATGTATATTATGCTGACGAATTTTCAGCCGATGAGTTTATCTCTACCGCCTTTACGGCAAGTCTCTTTAGCGAGAGGAAGCTCCTCATCTTGCATAGGGTGGGGGCATTAAAAAAGGCAGATACCTTCTTGCAGGAGCTGAAACGACCAACTAGCTCAATGATCGTCTTTACAGCAGTCCACGCCGATTCTAAAAAGTCGCCAGCGATACAGAAAGCGTTGCAAGAGATCGGCTTTAAGGTCGTCGAGGGGTACGCCTCCTCTACCGCAAAGGATGTGAGCGAGGCGTTTGCTAGCAGAGGGCTTTCGATCACCCCTGCATGCGCTAGCCAAGTTGGGGTAGCTCTTAATTGGGATATGGCGGCGATAGAGAGGGAGGCGGAGAAGCTATCCCTATACTATATGGGCAAAGAGAGCGTTACTCCGCAGGAGATCTTGAATCGTATCGACGGAGAGCCGCACGAGAAGATCTTTAACTTTTTAGACGCCTTTGTAGATCGACAGCCCGATAAGTGTATCAAGATCTTCACCCAGCTACCAGAGCCAGAGGCTAGTGCGGCGCAGATCTTTTATATGCTCACAACGTATATCATGGCACTCTACTTTAAGATAAAAGTTCCCCCTCTCTACAGTGCAAAGAACCCAATATTTAATGGAAAGACGTACTTTATGCGCACGGTGGATAGTAGCTATCGAAATTGGAGGGCAGAGGATATATACAAGATAACCGATCGAATGACAGCGTTAGATTTAGATATAAAGACCGGCAGGATTGAGGCGGAGAACGCCCTGTTTTGCCTGATTGGAGCATTAAAATGAACAAAGATTCTGTACCATTCACAAAAGAACAGCTAGAGGAGATAATAAAAACGTACCCCACCCCATTTCATATATACGATGAGAGGGCTATAGAGGCGAATGTGGCACGTCTATATAAGGCGTTTAGCTGGATGCCAGATTTTAAGAACTACTTTGCAGTCAAGGCGTTGCCAAATCCATCGATACTAGAGCTTCTGCATAAACTCGGTATGGGGACGGATGTAAGCTCGCTCACAGAGCTAATGCTCTCAAAGATGGTGGGGATCGTGGGCGAGGAGATAATGTTTACCTCCAATCAGACGCCAGCGGCAGAGTATAAACTTGCCAAAGAGCTTGGAGCGATTATAAACCTAGATGATATCACGCATATCGATTACTTAGAGGCAAATGTGGGGCTTCCAGAGCTGATCTCATTCAGGTACAATCCAGGGGCGGCAAAGGATGGGATCGCTGTGGGGATCGGTAAACCTGTCGAGGCTAAATACGGCCTTACTGAGGCACAGATGATCGAGGCGTTTAAGATCGTTAAATCGAAAGGGGTGAAGCGGTTTGGCGTGCATACAATGCTTGCAAGCAATGAGATGAGTGAGGATTACTTTGTAGATACCTCAAGGCTTCTCTTCGAGCTTGCCCTTAAGATCAACCGAGAGGTTGGCATTGAGATCGAGTTTGTAGATCTTGGCGGCGGCATTGGGATACCGTATAAACCAGATCAGAAGGCCGTTAATATAGAGTATATCGGCGAAGAGATTCGCAAGAGATATGAGAGTATCTTATCTGCAAATGGACTTAAACCGAAGATATATATGGAGTGCGCAAGGCTTATCACAGGGGCGTACGGCTATCTGGTGACTAGGGCTGTGCATGAGAAGCATATCTATCGTGAATATATTGGGGTTGACGCCTGCGCCGCAAACCTTATGCGCCCAAGCATGTATGGGGCGTACCATCATATCACCGTTATGGGTAAGGAGAACGCACCTAAGGATAGAGTCTACGACGTAGTCGGTAGCCTTTGCGAAAATAGCGATAAGTTCGCCATAAATCGAGAGCTTCCAGAGATCGCTATCGGCGATCTACTGGTGATTCACGATACAGGCGCACATGGACACTCTATGGGGTATAACTATAACGGCAAACTGCGCTCCGCAGAGCTTCTACTAAAGCCCGATGGCACGGTGAAGCAGATTAGACGAGCAGAGACCGCAGCCGATCTCTTCGCAACGATAGTGTATCCAGCATGATGAATATCAGAGAGGAGCTTGTAAGCCACTTTACAGCTGGAGAACGAGTGCTTGTGGCGATGAGTGGCGGCGTGGATAGCTCTGTATCGGCGTGGGCAGCTAAGGAGGCTGGGTGCGAAGTTATAGGCGTTACCCTGCAGCTATTCGATACGGAGAACGAGTTCTGGAAAGATGCCGAAAAGGTCGCAAACTATCTAGGGATAGAGTGGCAGCTGGCAGATTTTCGTGACTACTTTAAAGAGGATGTAATCTCGCCATATATTGCGACGTATAAGAGGGGGGAGACCCCAAACCCATGCTGTCTTTGCAACCGAGTTGGTAAGACGAAGTATCTATTCGATGTAATGCAGCAAGTCGGGGCGACGAAGATCGTGACTGGTCATTACGCTACGGTAGAGGATTATAGAGGGCGCAAAGCTATCGGCAGGTCGAACCCTGATAAAGATCAGTCGTACTATCTATCGTTAATCGACCCATTCCATATCGGTCTGATGATCTATCCACTCGGCAGGGTGGAGGATAAGGGCGTTGTAAGGGCGCTTGCGGCAGAGCTTGGGCTTCCTGTTGCGGAGAAGAAAGATAGCTACGAGGCGTGCTTCCTAGAGGGGGGCGACTATCGAGATTTCGTCTTTGCAAAGATCGGCGAGGGCAAGCAGGGGAACTTTATCTTTCACGATAGAACGCTTTCGCCGCATAGAGGGACGTTTCACTATACGATAGGGCAGAGGCGTGGGCTAGATATCAGCCATACGGAGCCGCTGTTTGTAAAGTATATCGACACAGTGGGGGGCGATGTGGTGCTGTCGGAGAGGAAGAATCTCTTTTCGAGCGGCGTGCGCCTGCGAGATTGCGTGTTTAATATGAAAGACCCTGTGATCTTCCGTGCTACAGCACGTTTGCGTCATAAGATGAAAGATGAAAAGTGTAGCGTAGAGGTACACTTTGATAATAGGGCGGTGGTGTTATTTGATTCACCGCAGTTTGCGCCAGCTCCAGGGCAGGTAACGGCGGTTTATATAGACAATATAGTCGTGCTTGGCGGTGTGGTGGACGAGGTATTTTAAAGTTTAGAAGGGGCAACGCAAGGTTTCCCCTTCTACCTTCCCCTTCCTTT
>JAITWF010000148.1 GCA_031285415.1 Deferribacteraceae bacterium | reverse complement strand
CGTCAGTGCGGCGTTTGTCCGCTCTGGCAGGTAAAAAAAGTTTACCAACTGCCGTTTGTCAAACCCTGCGAGAAAGGTGACGACATTCAATGTGAAGAGCGCAACTATAAAGGAGAGTAGCAGAGATAGATAGACTCGTTTAATCATCGTGCAACGTAAACTAAAAATATCTTGCAGTCAATTCTAATTATTGCTATCGTGGCAATTATGAATATAAACAACATTTTAAAAGAAAAACAGACTACATCATTTGAATTTTTCCCTCCTAAAGAGAGTGCGCAGGAGGCGGTGTTATTTGATACGATAGAGAGCTTGGCGAAGCTGAACCCAGATTTCGTATCGATCACCTATGGGGCAGGCGGCTCTAGCGGCGAAAAGACCTTTAACTGGACGAAACTTATACAAGATCAATATAAGTTTACCACTATGATGCACCTCACCTGCTACGGAAACGACCCCGATGATATTGATAGGATCTGTACACAGATGCAGGCGGCAGGGATCGACAATGTGCTGGCACTTCGTGGCGACCCACCGAAAGAGGGAAGTGTGAAGTCGCACTTTAAGTATGCCAATGAGATGGTGCAATATATCCACGATACGCACGGAGATATGTCGATAGGCGTCGCAGGATATCCTGAAAAGCACACGCAGGCGGTCGATCTGAAAACTGATATGGATAACCTTAAACGGAAGGTCGACGCTGGAGCCGATTTTATCATCACACAGCTATTCTTTGACAATGAGCTTCTCTATAGATTCCGTGATAGTGCGGCAAAGCTACAGATCGATATACCGATCGTCGCTGGAATTATGCCTATCGTGGGCTATTCACAGGTGGTACGCTTTACACAGATGTGTGGGGCAACGATCCCTGATAAACTGCTATCACGGCTAGAGAAAGCCTCGCCAGAGGATGCGATAAAGATCGGCGTGGAGCACGCTATCTACCAGTGTCAGGATCTTATCGCCCAAAAGACGGCAGGGATTCACTACTATACGTTAAACCGCTCCTCAAGCGTGATCGACGTGCTTCGGCAGCTGTGAAGATAACGCTCTATGTGCAGCCTGGCGCACGCAAGACAGAGATCGCTGGCATGCACGATGGACACGTGAAGCTGCGAATCAAAGCCCCCCCTGTGGAGGGAGCCGCAAATAAAGCTGTAGTAGAGTTTGTGGCGGAGCTTTTAGATCTGCCCAAGTCGGCTGTCAAATTAGTGAACGGCGAAAAGTCTAGAGTTAAGACGGTTGAGATAGATGATCGGTATGAGGTAGATATTAGCCCATTCAAGTAAGTTAAGCGCAGGCGGACATGCGCCGCCATAGCGAATCCCCAAAGGAAGGGGAAGGTGGAAAGGGGAACCCATTGGTTGCCCCTTCCAGTGACTTATATGTCGTTAATTAACAATCCTGTCGCCAGCTTCGGATAAAAATAGGTCGACTTCTGCGGCATAACAAGCCCCGATTCAGACACCTTTCTGATCGTATCCACATCGACGCTCTTCAGGATAAAGCCGATCCCACTATTCGCATCCACGAAATCTTTCACCTCATTCGGCTGCTGATAGAAGTGTATCCCCTTCTTCGCAAGGATCTGCTCCTCTGGAATACCTAGATACGACTCCATTATATTCTTCTGCAAGAGATACGTGTCGATATTGCGATATACTGGGTGGAGGGACTCTAGAAGCTCTTGGTTTATCAGAAGTCCAAAGATTCCATCCTGTGTGACCATAGCGATCGTGCCTGGATCTTTGTGTTCTGCTAGGAACGAGTCGATAGCGTCGAGCCCTGCAAGCGGTGTAATGCTGAACGTTTGCGATAGTTTAGCTTTGAATCCAGCCATATCAAAATCGGCAGGGATATCCACAGCTCTATGCGTTGGGAACACCATCAGACCTGGATCGTAGAAGTTCACAAACATCATCATCACATAGTCGTATGGCTTCGCCTCGGCTGGATCGTCGTTGTTCTTCTTGCGCATAGTGTCTCGATACATCAGGGCGGTCTCATATCGGTGGTGACCATCAGCGATATAGATAGCCTTATCTTTCATAAAATTCTGAATCGCATTCACAGATTCAGGGTCGTTTATAGGCCATATAGTATGCTTCACCTTATCATCGTCCATTGCGGAGGCGATCGGCATCCCCTCGTGACAGTCGTCAAAGATAGGGTTCAGCTGAGAGGTTGGGTCGAGGTATAGCCCGAAGATCTGGCTAAAGTTCGCCTTGCACTCAAGCATAAGATCGTAGCGATCTTTCTTGGGGCCTGCGAGGGTTTTTTCATGAGGAAATACCGTGCCTTTGCCAAAATCTTCTAGGTGCAAAAGCCCTATAAACCCTGTACGGATATACGATTTGCCACCGTATTCATACTCCTGTTCGTACATATATAGCGATGGAGTCTGCTCCTTTATAAGTACCTTGTCTTGAAGCCAGCTCTGGTATAGCTGCGCCGCATGAACGTATCTATCTTCGCCGATAGGCAGGTCGATATTTACAACGTTATACGCCGAACGATTCACAAGGTTCGCACGATATTCGTTTGATATAACGTCGTAAGGTGGTGCTATTACCTGCTTTAACAGTACCTTCTCTAGATTGTAGCGGACTCCCTTGAACGGTCTAACAATAGCCATTATAGCCTTCCTCTTAGCTTTTTGTAATCTTGGCAAATTTTCTCTTGCCGACACGCAGTACAAACTCTTGTTTCGGTGGTGCGATCATAATATCCGCCACCTTTTCGCCATCTATATAGACGCCCCCCTGCTCTGCAAGCCTTCTCGCCTCATTTCTAGATGGGGAGAAGTTTAGGGCGATTATTATATCAACGAGCGTCTGCCCATCGGTATAGCGGTATTCGGGCATATCATCTGGATTTTCACGACGAGAGAAGATCTGCTCGAAGCCCTCTCGAGCCTCCTTCGCTCTCTCCTGCCCATGATAGCGATGAACCATCTCGTATGCCAGACCTTTCTTCGCCTCCATTGGGTGAAATGCACCAGAGGCTATATCGGATTTCAATTTACCTATCTCCACAAGCGACTTATCGCTTAGGAGGGTGTAGTATCGAAACATCAGGTCGTCTGTGATAGACATCAGCTTGCCAAACATATCGGCTGGCGATTCGTTTATCCCAACGTAGTTTCCAAGCGACTTCGACATCTTCTGAACGCCGTCAAGCCCCTCTAGAATAGGCACAGTGATCACCACCTGCGGCTTCTGCCCTGCCGCCCTCTGTAGCTCTCTGCCCACAAGGAGGTTAAACTTCTGGTCGGTGCCGCCAAGCTCTACATCCGCCTTCATTGCAACTGAATCGTACCCCTGCATAAGCGGATACATAAACTCATGAATGCCTATCGGGCGATTTTCACGATATCTCTTCTCAAAATCGTCTCGTACGAGCATCTGTGCAACTGTCATCTGTGCGGCAAGTTTTAGCATACCGCTGGTGCCGAGCGTCTCGAGCCACTTAGAGTTAAATCCGATAGTAGTCTTCTCAGGATCTAATATTTTAAATACCTGCTCTTTGTATGTTTCGGCGTTTTTCAACACCTCTTCATAGGTAAGCGGTTTGCGAGTATCTGATTTACCGCTAGGGTCGCCGATCATCCCTGTAAAATCGCCGATCAGGAACGTCACATTATGCCCAAGCTGCTGAAAGTGCTTCATCTTCTGTAGTAGGACGGTATGCCCTAAATGCAAGTCTGGAGCGGTTGGGTCGAACCCTGCCTTCACAGTCAGCGGTCGATCCTCTTTGAGCTTCGCAAGTAGCTCACCCTCTGAAATAATCTCGTCTGTGCCTCGTTTCAATAGCTCTAACATTAAAGCTCCATAAATATATATAGTAAAGAACCAGCTGCTATCATCGGCGCAAAGGGCAATCTATAGTTGCGCTCTTTAGTCTTTAGTAGCACCCCAAACCCTATTACAAGCCCTATAATAGAGGCGGCGCATAGCACCCAAACGACGGCGTAGCTTCCAAGGAAACTTCCGACCATCCCCATAAGGAATATATCTCCTAACCCTAGCCCCTCACGCTTTCGTATCAGCTGATAGAGGACGGCTGGAATTAACAGTATAAACACGCCTGTACCGCTCCCTGCAAGGGAATCGTAGAGGTTGCCATCGTAAAACGCCCATATATAGGCGATTAAAACACCACCGACGGAGTAGATATCTGGTATCACGCCCCCCTCGGGGAAGTTTTCAGCGTCTTGCGATGTAAAAAGATCTGTAAACGCTGCCGCCATCAACAAAAACGCCATTACGCAATACTTTATCGACTCAACAGTACCCCCACTTTGCAAAAAGATCAAGACAAAGACGAGGGAGGTGAGTAGCTCTACTATCGGATACCGTATCGATATTGACTCTCCGCAATTCCGACACCTGCCCCTCTGTAATATAAAGCTAACTATCGGAATATTAGAGTACCAACTCAACTTTTTATTGCACTTTGGACAGTGCGAAGCTGGAGAGACAATGCTCTCACCACGTGGGATCCGATAGATCAACACGTTCATAAAGCTGCCAAAGATTAGCCCTAGTAGGGCGATAACTGCGTAGATCAACGATACCCCATCTATATTCTTTAATTCCCCTTCGCTGGCGAAGGGGAATTTATGTAGTGGAACTTTTAATTCTTATATGCCATCAGTACAAAATCGTGTTCATTAGCAAACTCAATACACTCTTGCAGATTCACCACAAGCGTCAGATCCGCCTCCATGGCAAACACCGCTCCACCGCTCTGGGCGAATGCTGTAAGCGTCTCCATACCGATAACTGGCAGATCGAAGCGATATTCGGCGATCGGTTTTGCCACCTTTATAAATGTAAATCCGCCTCTACAGATCTCTGCGCCACGTTTAATCGTAGCGTTCGTTCCCTCGATCGACTCTATTGCAAAGATAGTCTTATTTTTGACGATCGCAACCTGCCCTATATCGAGTGCTGCCACTCCACGAGCCTTCTCGTAGCCAAACTTTATATCAGCTCGCTGCTTCCTATTCGGCTTGCGCTTCGAGTATACACCCTCTTTTACAACAAGCGTCGATAACACCTCTAGCTGCGATAGCACCTTTATGCCGTGCCCTTCGACCTCATCCACGATCGCCTGCATGATCGTGTCCTCCTGCCGATCTTTCAATCGTGCAAGGATCCACAACGCTCGCAGATCGAGCTTCAAGTTGCGCTCTAGGATAGATTTATCAATCTTGCCAACGAAGATCGTAGCGTCCGCTTTCACACTCTTCATATGCTTGATAATCTTCCCTACCTGCCCAAGGCTGTAGGTGACGACAGTATCGGCAATGCCTGTGAAATCGGCCTGCGTCTGCTCCACAAAGGTTATGACGTGAACCTCATCCCCTCTAGCCTTCAAATTCTTGGCGGCCTCTACGGGGAGAAGTCCCATCCCAGCTAATACAACGGTTTTCATAGAGTTTTACAACCGTAGCAGCCGTTCAGCAGCAGCGAATCGACCTCCAGTGCCACACGCAAGCTACGAAGATCATGCTCCACACTCACCATACGTGTTGCCTTGCCGATCACACACTCCACAAAGTGCGTAATCTCGAGCTGTAGCGGATTCTCTTTGTATACAAATAGGCGTTCCTGAATGTACTCATTCTTATATTTCAGCTCTTTGTCGCCGAAGATATGCTGATACTGCCCCTTTCGAGTGATATTTATATCTTGATTGGTATAATCAAGCACTATCAGAGCGTCATCCTGTATCACATTCATATACCGCTCTTTATTCTGATTTATACGGCTTGCCGTGATATGCGCAGTGGTGGAGTCGCCAAAGTAGATATTCACCGATGCGTAGTCTGCAAGCGAGGTGTACACTGGCGCACCCATCGCCTGAACAGCCACAACAGGCTTCCCTGCAACGTTCAGAGCTATATCGATATCGTGAATCATCAGATCAAGCACGATACTATCGTTTTTAAAGTTTGGATTAAAAGGACCTACTCGTCTAGCCTCTATCAATCTAGGGGTGTTGACGATATTTTTAAGCTCCTGAACCGCTCCATTGAAGCGCTCCACATGCCCGATATGGATCACGAGATTCTTCTGCGCCGCAATATTAAAGAGATCCTGCGCCTCATCGTAGTTTGTAGTGATCGGCTTCTCCACAAGGAGGTGTTTGCCAGCGTTTAG
>JAITWF010000099.1 GCA_031285415.1 Deferribacteraceae bacterium | reverse complement strand
ATTATGTATATAGTTCTAATTTAGATCTTCCAGCCGAGCGGCTTTGCTTTATCGGGACATACTGCTATGCATTTGCCGCAGTTGTGGCAGAGTCTGTCAGATCCTTCGGTCATCGGGTTTAAACCCATATCACACGCCTGTATGCACTTCTTGCAGTTTAGGCAGCTACCAGCGTACGATACATGAAGAGTTTTACGATTGTTAAGCAGGCTCAAGCACGTTCCCGTTGGGCAGAGATACCTGCATGCAAATCGGTAGGAGAATAGCTCTACGATCAGAAGTATCACAATCAGAAGTAGCTCCGCAGTGATAGCAAACCCCTTCACCGCAAGCAGAGCCTGCGAAGATAATACCGAAGGAGGGGAGAGGAGTTGCAGTATCGGCACCCCAAGCACACCTGTAATGGCGAGTAGGGTGACAAAGATTAAGTATCGAATAATAGCATTGCGTGGGGCTACGCCGCCGCTAATTTTGGCTTTACTTTGCTTTAACCGTCTGCCGATAGCAGGGATCTTCTCTAGAAGCTCTATAATGGTAGTATATGGACATGCCCAGCTGCACCAAACACGCCCTAGTATAAGCGCAATCAGCACAGGAAGAGCTACAGAGGCAACTACCGTATATGCAAATGGAACGTCTGCAAAGACAGTCTGCAATATCATAGCAGGGTCTGCTATCGCAAGGGATCCTATATCCATCGATATGAAGGTGCCTCTGATGAAGTAGATCTCGAATAGATTTAGTATCGGCACTATAAAGATACCTATAAGGATCGCTATCTGTAACGTTTTGCGGAGTTTCTGTATATTCACTACTCCCACTCCTTCACGACGTTTGAGGTGTCGAAGTTATATTCAAAGATGACCTCATCGTCCGACCGCTTGATCTCCTCCTTCTCTTTCAGGAGTTCGTCACGGTTTACAACGCCTCTATCTCGTGCGCCAACCTTCTCTGCGCCTGGCATACCTGTGGGGATTACCTTTATCGAGCGAGGTGTATTAGGGCAACGCTCAACGCATACGCCGCAGCCTGTGCATTCATCTGTGATTATAGGGATTACGAGATCCTCTAGATAGATCGCCTTGCCTTGCAATGGACAGCTGTTGTAGCATGTATTGCAGTATAGAGCTGTGCCGTCGGTTTTGCCAGCGGCTTCGTCTCGTGCATAGAGGTGGTTCAGGCAGGTTGTTTCATCGATCTGTGCTACGCCGATTTGGGTCTGTTCTGGCTCAGTAGACTTTCTATCGAGTGCGCCTGTGGGGCATACCTGTGTGCATAGCATACACATATAACAGCCTTTGTCGTCATCATATATGTATGGTGTGCCCACCTGTATACCGCTCATCACGCCAGCCCTTTTGATACTGTTGTATGGGCATACCGCCACGCAGCGAGCGCAACGTATGCATAGGCTCATAAAGTCCTTTTCATTAACAGCTCCAGGGGGGCGAGTGCGGTTTATCTTAAAATCACTCATTTTCAAAGTGTACGCTATGATGTAGCAGGTTTATAACGCCGTCATGGGCTGTTATCCTCTTGCAGAGTTCATCTGTTTCATCCTCTGGTGCGTCGATAACGATAATGAGCTTGTCGGAATCGTCGGCAGTTTCATATAGCTCCACACCATCAATACTACGTAGATGTGCCTCTACATCGCTACGACAGCCGTCTTTGAACTCTACAATGCTTGCTAAAATGCTCATTAATGCTCCTTGAAATTCCACTTCGCTGGCGAAGGGGTACGCCGTAGGCGAGGGGTAGTGGTTGCAGGTGTAGGGGCGGGGTCAGCCCGCCCGAGAAGTCCACTACCCCGTCAGTTGTCGTTGCCAACTGCCACCCCTTCGCCAGCGAAGGGGAATTTATGGCAATTAGCTAATAATACTAATATTTCGAGTTCAAATCAGAGATAATATATTTGTCTGCAACATCTCTAGGGCCGCCAACACGCACAAGTCTTACAGCTGCAATCTTGTACTCTGGCTCTTTAGAGGCTCCATCTACTGCGTCGTTGCATACAAAGTTTATCATACGCTCTTTCGCCTGATCGTGCATAGGAACGAATACTACCCCAGGAAGGGATACCGTCACGATACGTGCTGGCAGTGTATTCTTCCCTCTGCGAGAGATTACGTCGACCATATCGCCAGCTTTGATATTAAGCTTTTTAGCGTCGTCTGGGTGAATCTCTACATATGCATTTGGGTGCGAGCGAGCGATCTCTGGTACTCTACCTGTCATTGTGCCTGTGTGCCACTGCTCCACAACACGCCCTGTTGTAAGGAAGAATGGATACTCTTTATCAGGTACCTCTGCCGCCCCTGCGTACGCTCTAAAGAAGATATTCGCTCTACCTTCGCCCTTGCCATCTGGATAGAAGAATAGGCTAGCGTCTGCTGGTATCTTATCTTTGTAAGCTGGTGCGTCGAAGATCGGGTCCATTCCACGAACGTATCTCTTGTATGTGCCAGGGTGTGTTTCAGATGGGCAAGGCCACTGAACGCCCTCTTTAGACTCTCTTAGACGCTTATATGTAGCACCTTTGAGTGTTTTTTCTGTATCTTGTGTGGTCGATGTATAATCCGTCCACGCCATCTCGTTTGCCTTCATGCTGTCGTCCATATCCCAAGGGATAAGTTTCCCCTGACCCATGCGTTTAGCAATCTGTGCGGCGATCCAGAGATCAGGCTTCGCCTCGCCAGGAGGGTTGACAGCCTTCTCTGTAAGCTGGCTTCTGCGCTCTGAACAGCCGTATACTCCACCCTTCTCGTAGATAAACGCCGCAGGCAGCACTACGTCTGCAAGCTGTGTGGTGCGAGTTGGGAATATATCGATTACTACTAAGAACGCATCCTGCATACCTTTCACATATTTGTTTAGGTTAGGGAGTGACTGTGCAGGGTTTGTGGTAGAGATGATCATCCCTTTCAACGGTTTAGTAGCGTCATTTTCAGCACCGAGGCTTGCAAACATCGCCATAGTATCCATACCAGGTTTAGGGTCGATTCTGCCAGCTGGCACCTTCCACGCCTTCTCCATCTGCGCACGTACAGCAGGGTTTACAAGCGGACGGCAGCCTGGGAGGAGGTGAGATAGCGCTCCAGTCTCACGTACGCCACCGCAAGCGTTTGGCTGACCTGTGAGCGAGAACGGATCTGCGCCCGGTTTGCCGATATTGCCAGTGATAAGGTGCAGGTTGTGTACGAGGTTATTCGCCCAAACGCCTCTAGAACGTTGGTTCAAGCCCATGCACCAGAGCGACATTGAGGCACCGCTCTTTGCAAACCACTCCGCTGCCTGACGGATATCTTTTGCAGGGCAACGAGTGATCTTCGATACCTTGTCGGCGTCGAACTGCTCAAGGTGTTTCTTGAAATCTGCTAAGGTGAAAACCTTTTCACCGTCGGTAAGTCTAGCGTGCTTCTCTATGAAAGCAGCATCGTGCCAGTTATTTTTAATGATCTCGTACGCCATAGACTGAAATACTGCAAGGTCTGTGCCTGGATCAACTGGCAGCCAGAGGTCTGCAATATCAGATGTTTTAGTTTTGCGAGGCTCGCACACTATGATCTTAACGCTTGGATCCTTCTTCTTGCGCTCCCAAATTCTGCGGAATAGCACAGGGTGCGCCTCTGATGTATTGGAACCTGTCAGGAAGAAGCATTTTGCGCTCTCGATATCGGCGTATGTACCAGATGGTTCGTCGGAGCCGAATGTGGTCAAAAATCCAGCAACGGCACTAGCCATACATAGGCGAGGGTTACCGTCGATCTGGTTCGAACCAAATCCAGCTTTCCAAAGTTTATTGAATGTGTAGCTCTCCTCAGTGGTACACTGGCCAGAGCCGTAATATGCAACGGAATCTTTACCGAACTTCTTATGAAAGTCGGTGAATTTTTTGCTAATCAGGTCGAGAGCTTCGTTCCAAGAGGCCTTCTTGAAGTTGCCATCAGCCTGTCTGATCATAGGTGATGTAAGTCTGTCTGGATGATACATGAATCTGTGAATCATCGAACCTTTCACGCATAGGTAGCCGAAGTTTGTCTTAGCGTCAGGGTTCCCTTTCATGGCAACGACTTTGCCCCCCTTCACGCCAACGTAAACGCCGCAGCCTGTGCCGCAGAATCTACATACACCCTTCACCCATTTATCAACCTCTGCCCCTGTAGCGGCAGTTTGAGCGTTAGCCTCTTCTTTTAGTGGTATTCCTAGCGCAACAGCAGCTCCAGCCGCCAATGACGCTTTTAACATGCTTCGTCTTGTTAATTCCATAATTAAATGCCCCCTTTATTACTTATGTACTGCGAATGTATGCACTACGTGGCACGCTTCGCACGGCAGAGTGCTTTTGTTTTTAGCGATCTGTTCAGCGTGGCAAGGCTCACACTTCGCTTTCGGTGGCTTCGCACTGAAGTTTGCAACGTCGCCGTGGCAGCTTCCGCACATTACGCCAGAGTAGCTGTGGATACTCTGATTGTACTCAGCAACAACTTTTGGATTCGAAACGGCATCGCCATCAGCGTGGCAGGTGATACAGTCTTTGTTCCCCATATCGTCTGGGTGCTCATCGGCAGCAAAGGCAAATAGAGCAAAAGATAACATAATGACAACTGGTATTAAGGTTTTAAACATACAAATACCTCCTTTCATGATCCCCTTATAACTCTTTTCGGGTGCGAAGTTAAGAGAAAATATGTAAAGATTGTAAAGAGAATTTTTGCAATCTTTTTGTAGCAAAATTGTTTGTAAGATGTTATCCTTCACCCAATCTTATAGGAGGAGAATTTATGAACAAACTGCTTACTTTAGTTTTTTCAACGCTTATGCTTGTTGCATTTGCGTCTGTGTCGTACGCTAAGGCACCGTCTAAATCAGACTATCCATTAGCAAAAGCACAGAAAGCTGTAGATGTAGCTACTTGCTACGAGTGCCACACAACCGTTGAGGAGTTGCACACCGTTGGTATACACAAGGGGATCAACTGTATCAGCTGCCACGGCGAACTTGCAAAGCACGTTGATAATCAACAG
>JAITWF010000089.1 GCA_031285415.1 Deferribacteraceae bacterium | reverse complement strand
ACGTCTGGAGCTTTGCGATAGCTTTCGTACACCTGCTGAAATCTCGACGCCTCCCCCTCTGCTTTGCCTAGGGTGATAGCTTTGTAGCTCTCCGCCTCCATCACAACCGTCGCCGCCTGCGCCCTAGCCATAGGGATCTTCTGATTTTCGTACGCCTGCGCCTCATTTATAAATTTATTCTTATCCTCTCGTGCAGAGGCAACATCCTGGAATGCACCCATAACCTCGGCTGGCGGTGCGATATCCTGCAATTCCACCGCTAAAACCTGCACCCCTGCGGAGTAGTTATTCAAGATCTCTTGCAGTAGCATACGAGTTTCGTCTTGCACACTCTCCTTGCCTGTAGTGAGGAGGTCGTCGATATTCACCTTGCCAGCGATCTCTCTTATACTAGCCTCTGTAGCAAGGCGGATGGTCGATTCCACATCTTGCAAGCTGAATAGATACTGAACGACATCTTTGATCTGATACTGCACGATCAGATCGATACTGATGATATTTTCATCACCTGTGAGCATATGCGACTCGTTCGGCACATTCAACGCCGACGCCCCTGCCCCACGATATCCGATCTCCATGCGGTGAATCTCCGTCACCTTTGCCTTTGATACAGTTTCGATCGGAAATGGCAGTTTAAAATGAGGCCCAGCCTCGGCAACTCGTGTTACCTCGCCAAACCGTTTAATAACGCCCTGCTCTGATGGGGATACAATGTAAAAACATGTATACCCTACTAACGCTAGCCCCACCATAATAACAAGCACGATCGTCGTCTTGGTGGTGAAGCTTGCAATCCTCTTTAAAGGCTCCTTAAATGGAAAATCCTTTGAATCATTATCTGCGTAACCTGACATGTATACTACTCCTCATAATATTTCTGTGTAATCTCTAGAACCATATAAAATCCTCATAATAATCACTAAATTATCATCCACCTCATAAAATATACGATATTTATCAACGACTAACATTCTATAGCCTTTACACTGCAAGATATAATCTTGAACTAAAGGTGCAGATAGCGGAAAATCTTCAAGCTGTTTCACTTTGCCTTTAATCTTATTAATGATACCATCAGCAGATATTTCATTATTTAGCTGAACCGCAATGTACATATAGATATCATCTAAATCACTCATTGCTATAGGCGTAAATTTAACAGAATACTTCCTATTTTGCATATTTTTCATCTAACATCTTAAAGACATCGTCTGCACTAATTAATGAGGAGCGATCCTTTGCCTGTGCCTCACCCTCTGCAAGTTTTTTATATAGATCAAGCTTGGCAAGCTGTTTGTCATAGGCTGCAATACTCATAACTACAAGATCTCCATATCCATTTTTAGTTATAAATATAGGTTCATCCTGCTCATGACAAAGTTCAGATATCTCGTTCGTATTTCTTAAGTCGGTTATAGGTCTTATTGCTGGCATAATTCACCCCATTATCACAGCATAATAATAACATAATAACGCATGTATATCAATTATAAATAAGACTTGATCAATCTTAATATTAGTTTTATATTTGCAGATTGCGTTTTGGAGTGTTTTTTATATGACTGAATTTATATATTTTGACAATAGTGCCACTACAAGGGTTGATCCACGTGTTGCAGAGGCGATCGCCCCATTTTTTACTGAAAAGTACGGCAACCCCTCTAGTATCCACAGGATAGGGCTTGTTGCCCATGCAGAGCTTGAAAGATGCAGAGAGAGCGTCGCAAACCTTATAAACTGTGCCCCACGTGAGATCATCTTTATGGCAAGTGGATCCGAGGCTGATAACTTCGCCCTCATCCAGACCGCACGCCTGCTTAAATCAAAAGGGAAGCATATTATCACCACGTCCGTAGAGCATAAGGCGATCCTTAGCACTTGCGAATTTCTAGAGGGTGAGGGGTATAGCTTCACATACCTGCCAGTCAACTCTAAAGGGAACGTCTCCGTTAAATCTGTCAAAGCAGCAATTCGTCCTGATACAATACTGATAAGCGTTATGTTTGCCAATAATGAGGTCGGCACGATCATGCCAATCAAGGAGATCGCTAAGCTAGCCAAAGATAACGGTATCCTTATGCATACAGACGCTGTACAGGCGGTTGGCAAGATTAAGATCGATGTAGATGAGCTAGGGGTCGACATGCTGACGCTATCTGGGCATAAGATCTACGCACCGAAGGGGATCGGAGTGCTTTTCGTAAAGGAAGAGCTTAAATCACAGCTATCGCCGCTAATTCACGGCGGTGGGCAGGAGAGCGGATTCCGTGCTGGCACCGAAAATATGCCGTATATTGCAGGGTTAGCGAAGGCGGCAGAGCTTATTATGGCTGACTTCGACGGTGAAGTTGCGCATATAAAAGGTTTGAGGGATCGCTTCGAGCAGAAGATCCTTGAAAATATCCCTGAAACGTATGTGAATGGTAATATAGATAATAGAGTATGCTCGATATCGGATATAACCTTTAAATATATAGAGGCGGAGGCTGTGATCGGGTACGTACCAGCGGTCTGCTGCTCGCTTGGTAGCGCATGCACATCGGGGCAAGATGCCGCTTCGCACGTGCTGACGGCGATGAAGGTTGATCCTATCGATATTCGAGGCACGATACGATTTAGCTTCGGCAGATTCAACACTACAGAAGAGGTTGATAGAGCAGTAGAATTACTGAAAGTGGGCGTAGAAAAATTACGCCAGATGTCTCCGATATACAATAAAGCGTTTTAGCAATGGCGAGTAAGAAGCAGATCTTGAACCTACTGGAGGATCTCGCTCGCCAGCTTGATATCCGTGTCCGCTACGAAAAAACGACTGCTCGAGGCGGACTATGTAAGCACAAGGGAAAATACCAGATAATTATTGATCCAAAGGCCAACGACGACTTTAAGATCGACACCGTGGTGCAAGCCCTCAAGAGCTTCAACCTTGATAAGATCTTTATCTCGCCAGCATTGAGAGATATCTTGGAGATAACTAACTAATGGATAAGATAAATACAGAATTCTTACAACGATGTATTGAGGTTCTTGAACGCTCTTACGAATCTCTGAAAAATAGTGATGAAAGCTCCATCGAGTATGAGATGTTTCGGAATTCGCTAGTAAAGAGCTTTGAGATGACGCTTGAGCAAGCTGGAAAACTTCTAAAGAAAAAGATCACCCCCTACCTTGCTTCAAAAAAAGCTGCTGACGCTTTAATTTTCAAAGATATCTTTCGCTATGCGGCAAAACATGCACTTTTGACAGATGTAGAGGCTGAAAGATGGCTACAGTATAGAGATAACAGAAACAGCACTACTCACGATTATGGCGAGATCTTCGCTCAAAAAACTCTAACTCTAATGGATGATTTTCTATTGGATGCAAAGAGGTTGAAAGAGATCATTGAGTAGCCTATTTATTAAACCTAAACATCTAAATATGCTAATAGATATCTTCAACAAGCATTGCCCAAATGCAGAGATATGGGCATACGGCTCAAGAGTGAATGGTGACGCACATAAGGGCTCCGACCTCGATCTGGCTATAAAAGAGCTAGGCGAGAGCAACATAGACGCATACGAGCTGAAAGAGATCATACGGGAGAGTAACATCCCCTTCTTGGTCGATATACATGAATTTAATAACCTTCCCGATAGCTTTCAGAGAGAGATATTGCGAAAGTATCTAACTATTTATCCCCAATCCACCCCAACTGTCCTACCGTAAAATCAGAAAACATGCGTTAATCACCTATCGACAACGATAAAGGTGATAACTATGTCTGAACAGTTTAAACAGATGATCGAAACAGCTAGGCGAGGATACAGCAGGTACAAGCCGCTGTTCGACAATCTAAGTATGGCATACCTATGCGAGATGAATCCTGATATTCTAAACGACCTTGAGAGGCGTGGCAAATCACACCTCTTCGTACCAGCGGTGAACGCCAAAGTGAAGCGACTTCACACCGCATTTATGGCGTCGTACTTCACCAACGATATCTTTGCCGTACTCTCCCCTGACAATCCAGATGATCCGCAAAACGCCGCCGCCGCAACAGCAATAGAGAGGGCACTTCGCCACTATCAGCGCAGAAAGATGATAAACCTTTACAGAGTATTCGATACCGCCTTCCTAAACGTTGCCGTAAAGGGGACGTGCGTGATTAAGGCGTATTGGGATAGCGCACTGGCGGCACCTGTGGTGGAGGAGCTTAAACTGCGAGATGTATGGTTTGATCCAGAGGCGAAAAACCATGCAGAGCTTCGATATGTAGTCCACCGGATGTATATCCCTCGTGCAGAGCTTGAGACGCTACGAAAGTTGTCCTCATTTCGCCAAGATTTCGAGCTTCCGCAGGCTAAAGATTCCGATCAGCGGCTTGAGATCTTTGATATCTACCACAAAGAGGGGCACGATTGGTATATCTCCACTGTTCTAGGTAGCGTCACTATACGAGATCGGCAGCCGTTGGCGGATGGTCTCCCCCTATTTATCGGCACTATCATGCCACAGCTCACGAAGGAGGATGAGACCGACGCCGTAGAGATCTATGGCGATAGCCCGATGGCCGCGTTGACTGGGCTACAGATGGAGATGAATATCCTTCGAAACCAGCAGCTCGACGCAATCGCCCTCCAGATGAACCCTAAAATGTTGGTACAGGCTGGAGCAAGAATTAGCCCATACGACCTGCGAAAGGGGCCTGGCACCTGTATCCCCACCGATAATATCAATAGTATACGTATCTTAGAGGCGCCCAATGTGACACAATCGGAGATAGGGATCGAGCATAATAAACTTGAGATGATGGAGGCGTCTGGCGTGACAGAGTATAACGCTGGCACAGATTCAAAGGTTCTAAATGGCACAGCAACGGGGATATCGATACTGACGGATCAGGCAAATCAGCGAGTAGCGCAGATGATCCGTAGCCTTAATGAGACGCTTGTAGAGCCTTTATTCCGCCACCTTGCCCTACTGATATGGCGATATGGAGAGAGTCGGTTTTACAAAGATCTAGCGAACGATCGATATATCGACCCTGATCTTTTTATACAGATAAATACAGGGCTTGGGGCGACTAGCCCACAGGTGCATTTAAATGGATTAAAGGTGGCGTTCGATATGTTGATGACGCCAAATATCACCCCAGCCGCACTTGGAGTGTTGAAGCATATCTTGCCAATCTTGGGAATAAAAAATACACAGGAGTATATAAACGATGATGAGCTACAGTCAAAACGAACAGAGAGCGGAGAGGCGGACGGAGCTTCCGATGGAGGAGCTACTGGCGCAGGCGGAGCAGCTAAAGACGCTGATTAATTCAGCTGGCTGGCAGATGGTGGCGGATTCGGTAGATCAGTTTATCGCAAACTGCGAGGCCTCTGCTATGAGCCAAACATTTCCACCAGAGATCAGGGTGAACTTTTTGGAGCAGATACGAGGGGCGAAGCTTGTAGTAAACGCACCACGAACAATACGTGGGCAGATTGCAGAGGAGCTACTAGAGTACGGATATAACTTATAAACTGCAAGGGCGAGCAGACCTCGCCCCTACATCGGAGACGTTAACGTATTCTTCAGTAGGGGTGGGGTTAGCCCACCCTTCGCAAATTTATAGCAAAACTATTATAATAAGGAGATATAATTATGAACACAGATGAACTGATTAATGCAGAGGAAGTAGTTGTAGTCGAAGAGACACCTAAGGCACAGACAGGCAAGATCGACGAGCTGATCTCACGTCTAGACAAGTTGGTAGAGAATAGCTCTGCTATACTAGAGCTGATGGAAAAATTTGTAGAGACGGCTAATAGCACACAGGCTCGCACACCAGATGAACATATCAGGGCAAGCTTCTCTGCGGCTCCAGCGGCTGATCTACGAGAGGCGTTAAAAAATCCTACATCGGCAGGCGAAGCACTATTAAGACTAGTTAGGTAACCTATGCGCTATTCCCCTCCCCCAGTGTGGGGAGGGGATACGATCTATTATCCCCCTACTCCCCTATAACGAATGCGCCAGGGAACTCGTATTCGAGCGATTCTGCGGCGGCGTACGCTGCATATTTCGTCTTATATCCACGTATATGCACACGGTAGAATAGCTTTCCACCCACAGTAGCTGTAGTTACAGCGGCACTCTCGTATTTAGCCGCTAACCGTTCGGCGTTATCTTTATTACCAAATGCGCCGATCTGCACAGCAAATGCACCCTCATTTATATCAACGTCTATACTCTCTGTGCGCAGATGGTCTTGCGACTCCGACAGTACAGTTATTCGCACCCTTGCCGTGCCAGCCTCTGCCATGCCGATCTTATGCGCCGCCGCATATGAAAGATCTATTATACGCCCCTTTGCAAAAGGTCCTCTATCGTTCACTCGCACTACAATCTCTCTGCCGTTGTCAAGATTCTCCACACGCACAAAGGTCGGTAGCGGTAGCGTCTTATGTGCGGCAGTCATATCGTGCATATTGTAGATCTCGCCGTTGGCGGTTTTTTTACCATGAAAGTCGCTACCGTACCACGAGGCGACGCCGCTCTCCTGATAGTCGGTCGATACAGAGGAGAGTGGGTAGTATTTGATCCCATTAATCACATACGGATTGCCAGTCTTCACTGGATGATCTGCCGCCACACTAAAACCCACAAAAACAAGCAGAAATGCAATTATCTTAAACATCATATGTCCTTCAAGTTTGGTATAATCATATTTATCGCCGAATTCACTGCACGTTTGCGGATATCGCCTCGCACACCACCAAATAGAAACTGCTTCGTTAGCACCTTATCTTTAACCTTAACGCCGATCCACACAGTTCCCACAGGTTTATCAGCGGTGCCGCCGTCGGGGCCTGCTATCCCTGTTACCGATATTGCGCAATCGGTGCCGATAAGCGTTGCAACTCCATCTGCCATTGCCTTTGCGCACTCTTCGCTCACTGCACCGTAGCTTTCAAGCACACTCTCAGGTACATTCAGCTGATTCACCTTGACGCTATTATCATATGCCATCACGCCGCCATGAAAGACCGACGAGGCACCAGATACAGAGGTGATCTCCCCACCAAGTAGCCCACCGGTGCAGCTCTCCGCTACAGACAGCGTCAAGTTGCGCTTCGCCATCATCGATACCAACACCGACGCTGGCGACTCCTCATCTGTGCCGATAAAGCTACCATCCAGCTCTCTGCGGAGGGTATCAGCCATATTTTTTGCTACTGGGATATTATTTGAGCGAATTCGCACGATCACTTCGCCGCCAGACACATTTATAATACAGCGAACATCAGAGGGAACCCCCATCTTGCGGATAACCTCATCCACATCTGGCTCTGGTATATTGATAAATCGCAGGTCTACACGATATACCGCTGTCGGCTTATAATTTTCTATTAAGTATGGCAGAATTAGATCTTTAAACATCGGGCGCATCTCGGCAGGAACGCCAGGCATAGACGCCACAAACCCTCTGCCGTAATGCACGCCAAAGCCGTATGCTGTGCCATTTTCATTATGAAATAGCACTGATTCTTCGGGCAGATGTGCCTGTCGGAGTTGGTTTTCATTCACCTTTATATTAAATCTAGCGAGACGTTTTTCAACGTGCGCTGCCACTTCGGGGTAAAACTTTAGATGTACATCGCAGGCAGTGGCAACGCAGGCGGCAGTGAGGTCGTCGAAGGTAGGACCCAGTCCGCCAGTGGTGATAACGATATTATAACGCTGCATTGCAGAGCGTATCTGCTCGGTCATCGGCGTTGGATCGTCTGGCAACACCGTTATTAGCCTAGGCGAAAAATCACTCATAGATAGTGTTTTAGCTATGAAAGCCGAGTTTGTATCGGTGATACTCCCCTCTAATAACTCTTCGCCGATCGCTAATATTGCACATTCAACCATGTTTATATCCTTTCATGCGCACAATCTCCTCTGCCAGATCAACTCGCCCCTCGTAGAACGCCTTGCCTACGATACAGCCAGCGATACGAGTGTCTTTCTGCTCGTAAAGCGCTCGAATATCCTCTGCCGACGAGATTCCACCAGAGGCGATCACTGGAAATGGTGAATTTGTGGCAAACTTGATAGTCTCTGTCATATTTAATCCTGCAAGCATGCCATCTTTCTCGATATCGGTATAGATAACACTCTCGACCTCGTAGTCGTTATACTTTAGTACTAGATCGATAGCCTCTATGCCAGAATCTTGATACCAACCGTCGGTAGCGACCTTTCCTTTGCGAGCGTCGATCCCTAAGATTATTCTGCGTGGGTACTTTGAAAGTGCCTCTTTGGTAAACTCCATATCCTTTACGGCAGCGGTGCCTATTATAGCGAACGATACGCCAGCAGATATATAGTTTTCGAGCTGTGCGTGGCTTCTAATTCCGCCACCCACCTCGATCTTTAGATTCGATACAGCTGCCATCTTTTCGATCACCTTAAAGTTTACAGCATCGCCCGATTTTGCGCCATCGAGATCCACTATATGCAGGCGTTCAATCCCCATATCAACAAAGCCCTTCGCAACCTCCATCGGATCTTGCGAATACACCTTATATTTCTTCATATCCCCCTGCACTAGGCGCACAACCTGCCCTTCAAGAAGATCTATCGCTGGTATTATATACATTATTCTATCATCCCTTTTGTTGAATTTACGCTGTCAGACTCCACCCTCATCGCCACTCTCATCGCACGAGCAACACCTTTGAAGATCCCCTCGGCGATATGGTGATCGTTTCTGCCATATCTCATATTAATATGTAGAGTGATCTTTGCATTCGAGGTGAACGCCACGAAGAACTCCTCCACAAGGGCTGTATCAAAGGTACCGACCTTGCCAGAGCGAAACTCCGCATTGAATACCAGATAGCTACGCCCCGATATATCAACGACGCTCTCGATAAGCGTTTCATCCATCGGTAGCAACATCTGACCGTATCGAACGATCCCCTTTTTATCGCCTAAAGCCTCGTAGATAGCCTTACCTAGCGATATACCTATATCCTCTACCGTGTGATGATCGTCGATATGCGTATCGCCTGTAGCCTTGATTACAAGCCCCATTCCGCCATGGTGGGCGAATAGTGTAAGCATATGATCAAGAAATCCCACACCTGTGGATATATCAATATCGCCGCCGTCGAGGTTTAGCTCGAGATCGATCTGGGTCTCTTTTGTAGTTCGTGATATTTTAGATACTCTCATTTGTAATATATCTCTCCATCGTATAGCTGCTTTTGAGCGTTTATCTCTTGCAAAAAGCTCTCTACCTCATCTCTACTCATCCCTGTAGTGGCTATAATATCATTAATAGTGACTGGACGCAACTTTAACATAGCCTTTAGCTCGTTCAGGCTATCGGTTTTATCATTTTTCTTAGCAAAAACTCCCACAGGCTCAACCGTCAGCCCCTCTGCCACAAGTAGTTCGTAGGCGTGATGTAGCTCCTCATCGGTTAGGCGAGCCGTCCCCTCCCACGCTGGTGGGCGAAAGACTGTACCTAGCTGCACTGTGGTGTACTTAATTCGCTTCGCCGCCTGCGCAAACGCCTTTAGGTCGCCCTCGCTATCGTTCACCCCCTTCACCAGTAGTAGCTCTAGGAAGAGCTTCCCTGTGAATTTATGCGAAAAATCGGCGATAGCGTTGATAATAGTGTCTACCATAATCCCTTTAGCTGGTTTATCAACCGCCTCAAAGACGCTCTGCGTCACGGCGTCGAGGCTAGGCACCACGATATCGCATAGTAGTAACGCCTCCGCAACGGCAGGTTCAGAGAGGGTTGTAGAGTTTGTCAATATTGCGATCGGTAGAATAGTAGTCTCTTTTATACCATATATAATGTCTGATAGCTCGCTATTCAGAGTCGGCTCCCCTGCCCCTGTCAGCGTGACCACATCTATTTTATCCTTCAATGAGGAATATACCTTATTAAACTCTTGCAATATCAGCTTTGCAGGGGTGTATGGAGCGATCCTTGTTGTATGAGCGGCAGATCTCCCCACCTCGCAGTATAGACAGTCTAGGGTGCAGATCTTGTGCGGCACAAGGTTTATCCCAAGCGATCTGCCCAAACGCCTAGAGGGAACGGGGCCAAAGATCACGTCATTGCGCATATTTCGCACCTCGTCTTTTTAGCAGAGCAGAACTCTCTGCCGAGAAGTATTAGCTGGTGTGAAAAGTCTACCCAACGTTCCCTTGGGATAATCTTCATCAGCTCAAACTCGATCTTTACTGCGTCTTCGGTGTCAACTAACGCAAACCTATTACTAAGCCTCGTTACATGCGTATCCACCACCATCCCTGGCATATGGAAGGCGTTCCCCAATACCACATTGGCGGTCTTGCGCCCTACCCCAGCAAGCTTCACAAGCTCGTCAAGAGTTGCTGGCACCTCGCCATTATGATACTCCATCAGCGATTTAGCCATATTAACAAGGTTTTTCGCCTTATTCTTATAAAACCCTGTCGAGCGCACTACCTCCTCTAGCTCAGAGAGATCTGCATTAGATAACGCTTTTGCGTCGGGATACTTTGCAAATAGCTGCGGCGTCACCTTATTCACCTGTGCGTCGGTGCACTGTGCGGAGAGCATTGTGGCGCATATCAGCTCGAATGGAGAGCGGTGATCAAGTGCGCACGCTGGGTCTGGATAAAGTTCAGTAAGTTTATCGAGGATAAACTTCACTCGCTCCACTTTATCTTGCAATATTTCTACTATAGGACAGATTGTTGTTGTACTCATACCTAATTTTATATACTATGACAACTGTTGTCAAATTCTATTATGGCGAGGTGGGTTGATGGATTGTATATTTTGCAAGATCGTAAATGGCGAGCTACCCTCTGCGAAGATCTATGAAGATGATCATCAGGTCGCCTTTCTAGACGCTTTTCCTGCCACAGCTGGGCATGCGCTACTCGTGCCGAAGAAGCATATTGTAAATATATTTGATTGCGATGAGGAGTTAGGGCGCATTATATACCCTACCCTTATCAAGCTTTCTAAGGCTATAAGACATGCAATGGGCTGTACAGGGCTAAATATAGTGCAAAATAATGAGGCGGTCGCTGGGCAGGTGGTCTTTCATTCGCACATCCACCTGATCCCTAGATACGACTACGATGGGATAAAGATCGCTGTAGCCTCCAAAGCGCAAGCAACTCCAGAGGTGCTTGCACCGATAGCTGACAAGATAATGAGGGCGTTATAAGATGGATAGAGGATATATTCAGGTCTATACAGGTAGCGGCAAGGGGAAGACTACCGCCGCAATAGGCGTATCTATGCGAGCGATCGCTACAGGGATGTCTGTCTACTTCGGTCAGTTCCTGAAGCTTGGCGAATCGGCAGAGCATAAGATCTTTAACGATTACTCTGAGCTTATAACGTATAAACAGTTCGGCTCTGGCGTGTTCGTTATGGGCGATCCAGGGGTGATAGATTACGAAAAGGCCGCATGCGGCTGGCACGCCTCTCTAGAGGCGATAAACTCTAATCTATACGATCTAGTGGTGCTAGATGAGCTGAACCTTGCTATAAATCTAAACCTTATACCTGTAGAGGATGTTGTGAACGCTATCTCAAAGAAGCCAAGCAAGCTGGAGGTTATCATCACTGGCAGATATGCAACTGATGAGATTATAGCTGCGGCAGACCTTGTAACAGAGATGAAAGAGGTGAAGCACTACTATAAGAAAGGGGTGCCAGCACGAAAGGGAATCGAATATTAAGCCACTGGAAGGGGCAACAGTAAAACGTCACAACTCC
>JAITWF010000150.1 GCA_031285415.1 Deferribacteraceae bacterium | reverse complement strand
TGTTACAGAGAACTCGTATCCATCGACTAAATTCCACACATAGCTGCGGAATTTGCCATCGACGTTGCCTATAAAGCCTGGCGCACCAAACATGCGAATAGCTCCGCCGCCGTTCAGCGCACCCCGAAGTATACGATCAAAACCCACAAAGTGATCCATATGGGTGTGACTTATAAATATATCTCCCAGATCAAGCACCTCAGAGTGCTCTAAACCGCCAAGTTTACCACAATCAAGCAGGAACGCCCTCTTGCGGTAAACATTACGCAGGAAGAATACAGAGTCATCAAAGGGCGAATTCAGCTGACGTACAGTAAAATTCATCATTTCGTAAGAAGCTGCACAATCTCTTCAATATTATCGCCATCGTTCTTTGTTGTGTCAATACAGTGATCCTGCTCAAATTGAGATGTTTTTTTGACATTCTCAAAGTGTAATAATCTGCCATCGGTAACGATATTCTGCGCCTCTCTTGCCTTCAAACGCGCTATAATCACATCATCTAATGCAGTGAAATAGATATATGTAGGAGTTATTCCAGATTGCTCAATAAAGCTATCCCTATCCTCTTTTTTGCGAAAAGCGGCATCCACAATGGTCAATCGACCGATCTTAGAGTTATCAGCGGCGATCTTCCCTAGCTGTGCATACACTCTGGCGTTCATCTCTAGCGTATAGATCCCCTCTTCGAATGGAGCCACAGCATTTTGAGTGATAGGAATGCCAGCGATCTCTTTGCGCACGATGTCGCTATTTACATAAACTGCTGGAAATTTTTGCGTAAATAGTGCGGCATTTACACTCTTGCCTGTAGCTATCATGCCGCAAAACGCTAGCGGTTTCGTCTCCACCATCGCCATTGCGTAGGCAGTAGCCATATCGATCATACGTCTATATTCGTTAGCTTTATGGGTATACATCGGATCAGCTTTATCGAAGCCGAGCATTGTGAATATTGCGATCTTCGCCCTAGTTACAGCTCTGTAACATCTATAGTAGTTCAATACTTTATATGAATCTTTATCGGGATAAACTTTAAAGAACCCTTTCAGGAATGAGTCCGATAGATCGATCTTATTGAAATAATCAAGCTCCATCGATAGGAACGCCGCCTCCGCCACAACATCGTTCGTGCGGAATCGTTTATTAAACTCGATACAGTCGATAATTCCAAGCTTGTCATCCTTTATAAATACATGTTCAAGGCGCAGATCGCCATGCCCATCCTTTACAAATCCTTCATTGTAGCGTCTTTCAAAGAGATCTTTCTCATTAACGAGGAACTGCTCCGTCACCCTTTCGATATAGTGAAGTTGATCGTTAACCAGATCTGGAGCCGCCGCCTTTATCTGCTGAAAGTTCTCTCTAGCGTTGAAGGAGATCGCCTCGTATGAGTTCATCTCCTCCACAATCTCTGCCGAACGCTCTGCCAAGGCAAGCTTTTCGCCGATCTGCGTGCCGATCCACTGCATCTCTGCATCAGTCATATCGCCATCGTTTATAATATTGCTCAGAAACTGATCATCTGGAATTCGTTTCATCTGCAAAACGTATTCTGTCGCTGGTATAGAGCTTTCGAGCGGCAGAAGCTCATACCTTTCGCTACGTTTAGCCAGCTTTAACACACCGATATATATACCATCACAGTATCTCGAGTTTAGCTCCATCTCTAGAATGCTGAATGCACGGCGCTGCTTCATCTGTGTATAGTCTAGAAAGCCGAAATTTACAGGCTTTTTTATCTTGTACACATATTCAGATGTAATTAGAACGGCTGACGCATGCGTTTCCGCTACTGTGCCATCGCCGACGATACCCTTTAGAATTTCAATTTCTTGCATTGTTTAGCCTCTTAGTGACTTTAGTAGTCTTATCTCATCTATATATCTTTCATTAGGCGTCTCAAGTATACCAAGAACGCCCTGCAATCTTGAATCATTCACAAGCATTTTAAAGGTTTCAAGCCCTATGGAGCCTTTGCCTAGTAGCTCGTGCCGATCTTTATGCTCGCCCACCCCACCCTTTGAGTCGTTCAGGTGGCATACCTTCAATTTATCGCCGAAACGTGCGTGCGCCTCGCCGATAACCTTTTCATAATCGTTTACAAGATCGTAGCCAGAGGCGTACAGATGGCAGGTATCGAGGCATACGCCCAATTTATCGCCATTGGTAGTACTTTCAATGATCGCCTCGAGATGTTCAAACTTACCGCCGATGGAGGATCCCATACCAGCGGTTATCTCTAATAGCAACATCGTTGATATATCGTTACTGCCATATATCTCGTCGATTCCTGCGATAATCCGCTCTACGCCAGCGTCAAATCCTGTATCAAGATGTGAGCCAGGGTGCAACACATGGAAGGGTATCTTTAATGTATTGCACCGAAGCAATTCATCTGTTAGGCACACAATAGACTTCTCCGCTACATCATCCTTCGGAGAGGCTAAATTTATCAGGTATGCGGCGTGGGCAGTTATATTTTCACACCCAAACTCGGCACCTATAGAGATAAACTTCTCAATCTCATCTTGTTGCAGTGCAGGCGCACTCCAACGGTTCGGCGATTTTACAAATAGCTGTACCGCCTCACACTCATCGGCTAACGCCAACTTTATAGCGTTATGCACGCCCCCAGCAACGGATTGATGTGCGCCTAATCTCATTCTTTAACGTATCTCTCATAATCATCAACATCTAGCTTAGAGCCGACGATAAATGGAACTCGCTGATGTATACTATCTGGCACTATATCAAGGATATCTTGCGTGCCATCGGTCGCCCTGCCGCCAGCCTGCTCGACTAGAAATGCAAGTGGGAACGCCTCATAAAGAAGACGCAGCTTGCCTTTCGGGTTTTTCGTATCGGCAGGGTATAGGAATATACCGCCCTTCAAGAGGTTGCGGTGAAAATCGGCAACTAACGAGCCGATATATCTTGCGGAGTATGGATTATCTCTCTTTCTGAGATCCAATATATATTTCTGAATAGCTGGAGTCCAACGCTCAAAGTTTCCCTCATTTGCGCTATAGATCTTCCCTCTTTCAGGGATCATCATATCGGGGTGGGAGAGTACAAATTCGCCAACGCTAGGGTCGAGGGTGAATCCGTTTACCCCTCTACCAGTGGTATACACAAGCATGGTACTAGAGCCGTATACCACATATCCAGCGGCGATCAGGCGTCTGCCCTGCTGTAAGAAGTCTGTGGTGCAAGCTTCGCCTGCAACGCCTAGTTTCTTATATACGCCAAATATTGTGCCGATGTTAACGTTTACGTCGATATTGCTAGAGCCATCTAGTGGGTCGAACACCACAAGATACTTGCCCTTTGGGTATTTGTCGGGGATAGGAATAATGCCTTCGTCCTCTTCACTTGCCATGCCGCAAAGAAGCCCAAGGTGGTCGAGAGCCTGTATCATCTTGGTATTTGCGAATACATCTAGCTTCTGCTGTGTTTCGCCATGTATATTTGACGAGTTTGCAGCACCAAGGATGTTGGCAATGCCGGCTTTGTTGACCTCCCAGCTGATCAGTTTGGCAGCGAATGCAATCTGCTCGAGAATAAGCGTGAAATCGCCTGTAGCTTCGGGATAATGCCTCTGCTCTGCAAGTATGAATCGGGACAACGTGCTGAATCCTGTACGAATATTCATTAACATCTTACTCCCCCACATATATTTTCTCTAATCTACCAGAACAATATATAGTTGTAAATGAAATAAAAAGGGATTATATAATATAAATGTATTAGAATAAGTGGTGTCTACAATGAAGAAACATACAGTTAGCACTCTTCTGAACATGAAGAATAAAGAAAAAATCACATCCATGACAGCGTACGACTATACATCGGCGAAGATACTCGATAGCGTTGGGATAGATATGCTCCTCGTGGGCGACTCGCTTGGTATGGTTATGCAGGGGCAGTCAGACACCCTACCGGTCACCGTTGATGAGATGATCTATCACACCAAGATGGTCAAAAGGGGCATTTCACAAGCGTTTCTCGTGGTCGATCTCCCCTTCGGTTCGTGCGATACAGTAGATGATGGTGTCAGAAATGCCGTAAGAATCATAAAAGAGACTGGGGCAGACGCAGTAAAGCTAGAGAGTGCCGACGAAGTGATCCTCGAGATCGTCAGAAAGCTGCGCCTACGTGGCGTTAACTCGATCGGGCATATCGGGCTACAGCCGCAGTACGTCAATACAATGGGCGGATATAAGATTAACAAATACTCCGACGTTGAGAGGATAAAGGCAGAGGCGATTGCACTAGAAAAAGCTGGTGCAATGATGGTGGTGCTAGAGGGGATGGTATCGGAGTGTGCGGCAGAGGTGACGAAAGCTGTATCAATCCCTACTATCGGAATCGGTGCTGGCGTGGAGTGCGATGGGCAGGTGCTGGTATTTCACGACGCATTCGGGCTATACTCCGATATGCTGCCAAAGTTTGTAAAGCGATACGCCAATCTAAAGGAGATCGTGGCGGCGGCGGCGACAGAGTATATAAACGAGGTAAAGGCGTCAACCTTCCCAAACGACGACTATTCATATAAGAGCAAATAGATGAAGGTATATAGTAAAATAGATGAGTTAAAGGGTGCGCTAGCAGGTAGCAAGTCGATCGGGCTCGTGCCGACTATGGGATACCTGCATGAGGGGCATTTATCCCTAGTTAGACGTGCTAAAGGCGAGAATGCCGTAACGGTTGTATCGATCTTTGTGAACCCTATGCAGTTTGCCCCAAACGAAGATCTCGACAAATATCCCAGAGATCTAGAACGTGACGAGGCTCTATTGAGGGCGGAGGGGGTAGATTATCTATTCTGCCCAACGCCAGAGGAGATCTATCCAGAGGGATTCTGCACGAAAATATCACTAACAGGGCTAACCGAAACCCTCTGCGGAGCTAGCAGACCAGGGCATTTCGACGGTGTAGCAACGGTTGTAACGAAGCTTCTGTCGATCGTGCAGCCCTCTACGGCATACTTTGGGCTGAAAGATTATCAACAGTATCTTGTTATAAATAGATTTGTGAAGGATCTAAACCTTCCATACAAGATCTGCGGCGTGCCGATCGTCCGAGAGGCGGATGGGCTTGCGCTAAGCTCTCGAAACGTCTATCTAAAGCCTACAGAGCGAGAGGCAGCGTTATCTTTATCACGCTCATTTGCGATCGTTCAGAGAGCGAAAGATGAGGGGAAGAGCGTCGATACAGCTATCGAAGAGGTCGTACGTTTTATATCGTCACATGGTGAAAATGTTGTGGACTATGTAGAATTTGTAGATCCAGAGAGATTAACGCCAGCAACAACACTTACAAAACCGTTTATGTGCATGCTTGCGGTCAAGGTGGGGGCTACACGCCTGATAGATAATAAATTATTCAACTAACTCTTTACAAAAAATTCAAAATGTTGTAAATACGGTGTTATCAACCGCCGCCAATCGGTTTCAAGCATCAACTCTATGTTTATTCTTATTTAAGGAGTAAACATGTCTAAACTTACACTAATATCGCTGTCGACAGCTGCAAAACAGTATGGATTAAGCAAGAGACGGCTATTATACGCCATTGAAGCTGGCAAACTCAAGGCGTACAACTTGAGCCAGGGGGCTATGCGCCCCCGCTGGTACGTCACTGACGATGACGTCGTAAAGTTCTTAGAGGATCAGTCGACCTTTGTGGTAAAAAGACATTAAAGGCATGCCCTTAGCGCAATCTCTAACGCCTTTGCGTAATCGATCACGTCCATCGCCATTAACACTGTATCCGTTTGCGGTATCGGACGAATCGGTGCGTCGATCTTGCATTTGACAGGGATATACAGCTCTTGATAAACTACCCTTTCTCGAGTTGCACAGCCACCAAGAAGAAGTAGCCCGATTAACATTATTCGTCCCATAAAAACCCTCGTAACTCTTCATCAATAAGCGCTATACGGCTTTCACAGCTATCATCCACCACAAGCGCCTGCATAACCTCGGCACGCCCCCTCTCCCCATCTATGCGCAATCTCGATAGCTCCAGCTGATAGCTATCATACGCCGCCTGCGAATCCACCGCATACTGTTTAATCTTGCTATTCTGCGCCGAAATAGTCCCCTGCGCATAGGCAAGATTATCGTTCGCCACAGCAATCATCGCCGTTAGCTCTCGATTCTTTGACTCCAGGCGGTCTATGATGAAGCCTTGCCACGATATTATCGCCAAAACAACGGCAGAGATCGCAATAATCACCTTATACAACATCTTCCACCGCCATCATAAATGAGCGACGTCCGATGATCGATTTAAACCTCTCAAACGACTCACGACTGTTAGCGACGATCTGCTGATTGTGTAGCGTTTCAAAGCTGTCGCCTATTATAATGCACCCCTTCACATCCGAGCGATACCCCTTGGAGATATCGCCTGCGTAGTTTCCAGCGTGAATCAGTATACCTGTGCGATTCGGCACATCGTTTAGCCTGTAGCAATCGCCAAATTTCTGGCTCTTCTGCGGCGAAACCTTGTAAACACCAGCAGGGATAGATGATTGATCCTGCTTATTGCCTCTACTTGGCAGTTCAGCGGTGCAGAATAGCGTATTTTCAACATCTATCTTGCCGAAGGTGCCATCGTCGCCCGATTTAAGGCGAGTCAATCTATACGTCTTCACTTGTCGATCGCCCCTTCAAATTGCGGCAAACTCTTGATATATGCGTATGCAATATCCTCTACCGCACCACCCCCAGAATAGATAGGCGAAACCACCTCCCCCTCTGGATCTGTGTGCGGCTTATAAAATGAATCAGGGATCGTGTAATTCTGCGTAAATACAGGCTTCTTCCCCGAAACACGAGCCGCCTCATTAATATAACTGTTTACAATCAGCTCGATAGCACCATCTGCCGTATACTTGAATAGATCCAGATTGTGATATTCCGCTACCACGCCACTTGCCAGCTCTGTCGTTCTTAAAATTGCCATATATATTATCTCCTTAAAAATAGTTTTTCATCATCAGTGCCTCTGAAAGCGCACCCCTGCAACGCACAGACGACGATACACTCGTGATAACGATTGCATCATAATCGTTGCAAAATCGCACCTTCACTGCGGAATCATCGATCGCATTCGCCATTGCAACAGCCAACTCAGCATGAGTCTTAACCGTCGATAGCTCAATGTTCAACTCCCTCGCTACACCATCTATCTCTATCGCAAACTCTTTAGGCAGATACGCAAGCTCCTCTGGCATCTGCTTGATCGCTGCGCTCTGGATCCACGCAGCTCTTGCCGCATTCATAGAACACCTCTTCAGAAATATGATGGCGTGAACATACTATGAAAACTAAAAAGCATACGACACTAAACGACGTTAATTGACACAAATAGACATATTTTTTACTGAATAATCGATATGATATTGAATTTATAGGATTTTTTACTGCACTAAATTACACTAAATATTAAGTAGTGCGAAAATCTACTCCTCTTTACAAGAGTATGCTCCATCCAGCACATTCACAGTGTTTACCTCTTTGAGGAAAAACTGAACAACTATCGATGGATTATTGCCTTTGGGGGCAGCACTCCCCCTATCTCTATCTATTCCTGACTGTATCTGCTCTAAAATCTGAGTAATCTCTTTGATACTTTCCATTATCCCCTCTTGTTTATCCTTTCTATCTCTTTTATGACAAGTTAATGCATAATTTTCAAGCTTTCAAAGAGTAGAGTTAGGTTGTCGTCGAGATAGCTTTGAAAATTAATAATCTTGTCATCGTTGCGCATTGCTATAAAATGCCTATATACTGCCGCTATAAGCTGCCCCTTCTGCTCGAACGTGGGGCGCATCTGCGGATTGCTCGCCAAAAACCTCTCTACACCCTCCACCACACTCGTCAGTAATTTTTCATCTATAGGCGCAACCTCACGATTTTTAGTGTCGATACTGCTTAAATATACCTCCCCAACGCCCATGAGTAGCCATCTGGCAGAGATATCAAAGGTATTATGAATCACCCTCAACGCTCCAACTGTCGGCTCACTCTTGCCCGTACTCCAGTTGTGTAGCGTTTGAGTGGATACTCCGATCCTTCTTGCAAACTCAACCTGCGTTATCTGTAGTTTTTCACAAAGCCCTTTAATATTCATAAAAATTCACCTTTATCAATAATATTTGATAAATCCAATTTTTCTCCTTGTCAATATCAAATATATTTGATATTAATCATTAAATATATTTGATGATTAAGTAAGCATAGAGTTGATACCTCCCAACTGGCGGCGGGAGTGGTTTGACAAAAAATTACAAAAAAAGGGCTTCACGTATCTCTACGGAAGCCCATCGGGCGAGCTAACCTCGCCCCTACACGATAAAATATGCCGAAGGGGGGACTTGAACCCCCATGTCCTTAAGAACACATGATTCTGAGTCATGCTTGTCTACCAGTTCCAACACTTCGGCGATCAGATACTGTGGATACAGGATTACATTATAATTGTCAAGCAGATAATCACCCTAATCGTAAATTAATAGATGACAAAATTAGTCTCATTTAGTATACTCCTTCGATCGAGGTGGTTATGAAATTCTTACGGCGAAAGAATGTTGTCATATCGGTGCGCAGATATCTGATAGATGCGATGGGCGCAATGGCTCTAGGGCTTTTCTCGTCGCTACTAGTCGGCATGATTATCCAAACGGCAGGCAATCTCACCGGTATTCAATTTATGGTTGATTTCGGCAAACTTGCCATGCAGGCGATGGGACCTGCGATCTGCGTTGCGATAGCGTATGGGCTACAAGCTCCGCCGCTTGTGATGTTTGCCTCTGCCGCTGTTGGTATTGCAGCTGTTCAGGCTGGCGGCGGCCCTGCTGGCTGCTATATCTCCGCAATTATCGCTACAGAGCTAGGCAAATTGGTCTCAAAGGAGACTAAGGCGGATATTATCGTAACTCCTGCGGTAACGCTCTTTGCTGGCATTGCGACTGCCATATTCATAGGCCCCTATATCGGCGCATTTATGGAATGGCTCGGCTCTGTGATCGAATGGGCGACGACTATGCAGCCGATACCGATGGGGATATCGATAGCGGTACTTATGGGGCTTGCGCTCACCGCGCCTATATCGAGTGCTGCTCTTGCGATAATGCTAGGGCTTGATGGGCTTGCCGCTGGGGCTGCCACAGTGGGCTGTTGCGCACAGATGATAGGCTTTGCAGCGATTAGCTATCGAGATAATGGCGTATCGGGGGTGGTTGCGCAAGGGTTAGGCACATCGATGTTGCAGGTGCCAAATATAATAAAAAATCCGCTAATACTGATTCCGCCTGTTGTGGCGTCGATAATATTGGGCCCTTTAGCCACGACGATTATCCCGATGTCTAACGTTCCAGAGGGCGCAGGGATGGGAACATGTGGGCTTGTGGGGCAGATAGGCACAGTCTCCGCTATGGGATTATCCTTTACAGTTATAGTTAAAATAGTGTTTATGCACTTTATTGCGCCGATAGCGATAACTTTGCCAGTGGCAAAGGTTATGATGAGAAAGGGATTAATTAAGGCTGGCGATATGAAGTTAAACGCTGGGTAAAAAAACTCAGATTATGTATAATCCCGCTGGAATACGTTTCTGCATCCCATGTTATACCCCTCAGTATGACACACATTGCCATAGATGTTCCAGCGGGATTTATATACATAATTTTCAAAAACTCACGTGAGGAACGCTAATCCCTTGTAGTGTAGCTTTGTCATCTCCTAATTTTTCTCGACGCATGCTCTACAGGATATCTACATACAATCTACACTTGCGTGTCGACTTCAGGCGTACATAAACAACATCTCCTAGTGCGTACAACACACTGTCTGTATACGTATAGAGCAAGAGATGTGCCAAGGATTGTCTATACGTGAAAACTCCGCAAACTAGGGATTTATTGCAAATGCGTGAACCGCTCAACTGTATCAACATTAGACACATGATACAGTTGCATGAGACATAGTGCGAACAGTATACAGCTCTTGCTACAATACTATGCACAAAAGACTCATATCTGCGCTGTTTACAATACCTTCCGATATTTTTGCAATCTACTTTTAGGTTTATCTGGCAAGGTCAGCTCTACCACCTTCAGCTCTAATGCCGGCGCAAGGTATCGCTTTTTAAACGTTCTACGATCAGCAACGCCCAACTTATCCTGCAACTCTCCGATCGATAGCTCCGTCTGCAACACCGACAGAAGCCTTTCAACCTCAGCAGGGAGCTGTATCTGCGGCTTTGAAACAAATGATGATACAGCCTCGAGCGTTACCTCTAGCAAAAACTCGATGAGCGGATAAGAATCCACCTCCATCGAACTCTCTCGCAACGCCTCATAGTAATCCGATCTGCGTGCAAATATAAATTTTTCTATAGGTATCTTAGCAAATATTGGATTCCAATGAGATAGGATAACTGTGTGCCACAGCCTGCCCATGCGTCCATTGCCATCCGTGAATGGGTGAATAAATTCGAACTCGTAGTGAAAGATTGCACTAGTGATAAGGGGGTGCTCCTCTTCGAGCTTCAGCCAGCTCATCAGATCTTTCATAAGCCCTGGCACCTTCGGAGCCTGCGGAGCGACGTGTACATACTTCTTGCCAGTTCTAACGCCTGTCCCCCTCTCTCGATACGTTCCAGAGTTATCAAGAAGCCCTTCAGTCAGCAGTTCGTGGGCTTTCATGATGTCTTTCTCTTTATGAGGTTGCCACTTACGAATCATCTTATATGCGGCGATAGCACCCTTCACCTCAAGGAGATCGGTGGGGGTAGCCTCGACATCGGAACCATCTAAGACAGCGGCGATCTGGGTTTCGTCGAGCGGATTGCCCTCTATAGCAAGGGTACCACGTATCGACTCAATAAAGCTTTTACGCTCATCAATGCTATCCGGATCTATTCGTGTTGTTAATGCAACGATCTCGTCCGTTAAGCGGCTAATCTTTCTCGTAACTGTAAAGGGTGGACACTGTTTTTCATAGCTCATACTTATACCTTATATTATAACTATTGAAAGGTTTCAAGATAAATAATAAAAAAAATGAAATTGTAAGAAAAGTTCTTGCAAAATATAGTGAATACATGTTATATGGGTAAATAAATAGGTATTGCTTCCATTCCGATAGCTGATTGATGTTCGATTGTGCCGTGGTTTGAAGGTTAATGCTAATGTAAATGCAGGAGTTGCAATAGTATGAAAAGGTTATTCGTAGGAAACCTTCCGTTTACAACAACGGATGATGATCTGCAAAGTTTATTTGCAGGGTTTGGAGATGTTAATTCAGCGCGCGTCATTATTGACAAACAGACTGGACGTTCACGTGGTTTTGGTTTTGTTGAGATGGAAGGCGATATGGCTATCCAAGCTATGACAGAGCTAAATGACAGCGATTACGGCGGCAGAAAGATTCGCGTTAGCGAAGCTCACGAAAGAGAGCAGAGAGAGCGTTCTTTCTCTCGTAGATAATATCTTATCTAATTTAACACTTTGGGGAGCCTTATGGCTCCCTTTTTTATTATTAATTCCCCTTCGCTGACGAAGGTGAATAAGAACAAAAAACTTTCTAATCACGTCACTGTGGACTTGATCCGCAGTCCAGTATCAAAACAATAGGTATTCTTAATATCTTTATTCTGGATTGCGGATCAAGTCCGCAATGACGGAAAGATGGAATTTTAAACTGAGCATACTATTATGTCTGAACGTGGAAATAAACTCAACAAGCTAATCGACCGCTACATCGGGATCCCTCTGACCGTCCCTGCGCTACTCTTTCGTAAACTCGAAAAGAGGCGTACAAATAGCTACAGCAAGATCTCAATCCTCTGTATGGGAGCGATCGGCGACGTTCTGCTGCTATCAGGGCTTATAAACGCCTTACGCAGCAAAGTTCCAAATGCCACCATCGATCTATATACCACCAAAGCCAATGCACAGGCGGCGCTGCTCGTATCTGGCGTCGACAATATACACTCCTTCTCCCTCTCGCAGATAAAGGAGATGGTGCAGTGCATGCGCAGTAAAAAGTACGACGTACTCCTTGATAGCACGCAGTGGGCAAGGGTGGGGGCTATTATCAGCGCATTTTCGAAGGCATTGGTAACGGTAGGGTTCGCAACCGCTGGGCAGTATCGTTCATTAGCGTACGATAGATCTGTGAAACATCGCAACGATCAGCACGAGTGGCAAAACTTTATGGCTCTTGGGCAGGCACTCCTCCCCGATCTCGATGGCCGTCCATATATAAATGCGCCTACTACCGATATAGATCTCCCTAAACAGCCGTATATCGTATGCCACATGTGGGCAGCTGGCTCGCACTCTGAATCTCGACGATGGGGGGATGATAAATGGGTGGAGCTTATCGGTAAGTTACAGGGCTATACCGTCGTTTTAAGCGGTAGTGGTGCAGACAGAGAGCCAACAGCCGACTTTATGGCAAAATATAATCTAGACTGCGTAAACCTAGCAGGTGCAACGTCGCTCGCCCAGATGGCAACGCTCTTATCGCACGCCTCTGCCCTTGTATCTGTTAACACAGGCACAATGCATATGGGCGCACTCTTAAATATCCCAACTGTAGGGATACACGGCCCTACTAATCCGCTACGATGGGGGCCAGTTGGCGATAAGACGATGGCGGTCTCCCCCGAGGGGGCGGTCATGACGCTCAACCTAGGATTTGAAGAGGTACATGACTCAACATTTTCCAGAAACGTCAATGTAGAGGCGGTTTTGAGTGCGCTTTCTGAGCTCGGCGTTCAGATAACTGCTTGACAATATTTTGAACTTTCTTTAGTTTCTCTCCATGAGGATTTAAACAATATGTCGAAAAGTCTTGTAATCGTGGAGTCTCCAGCGAAAGCTAAAACTATAGAAAACTATCTCGGTAAAGGATACGAGGTGCTTGCCAGCGTTGGGCATATAATCGACCTGCCAGAGAAGAAGCTTGGCGTGGATGTAGAGAATGATTTTGCACCATCGTACGAAGTGATCTCTGGCAAAGAGAAGGTGGTGGCAAGTTTAAAGAGAGCCGCAAACTCCGCCGATATTATATACCTAGCGTCCGACCCCGACCGTGAGGGGGAGGCGATCGCTTGGCATATTCAGGAACAGATAAAGGATAAGAAGAAGCCGATACATCGAGTTCAGTTCAACGAGATCACCAAACAGGGGATAAAAGATGGTATCGAACACCCTGGCAAGGTGAATATCAATCGTGTAGATGCGCAGCAGTCTCGCCGTATCCTCGATCGCCTTGTAGGCTATCAGATCAGCCCCCTACTCTGGAAAACCCTTAAATACGGATTGTCAGCTGGACGTGTTCAGTCCGTTGCCCTACGCATGGTATGCGAAAGGGAGGCGGAGATCGAGAAGTTCGTCACAGAGGAGTCTTGGAGTGTCGATGGGATCTTCGATGTATTCGATGGAAGTAAACGCAAAGGCTCGCTAAAAGCCGCTTTAGATAAAGAGATCGTCGGCTCTAAAGAGGTCAAGGTTGAGTTCAAATCGGAGGCGGACGCAGATCTTGCTATAAAATCGCTCGATGGTGCCGCCTTTAATATCACAGACGTTGAGAAGAAGAGTGTTAAAAGCTCTGCCCCAGTGCCGTTCGTCACCGCTAGACTACAGCAGGAGGCGATCCGTAAGCTAGGATTCACCGCAAAAAGGGCTATGGCAGTAGCGCAGCAGTTATATGAAGGGGTTAATTTAGGCGATGGGCCATCGGGTCTTATCACCTATATGCGTACCGACTCCACACGTATCGCCCCAGAGGCGGCGGAGGCGGCGATAAAGTACGTTGGCGCAGTTTACGGTAAAGAGTTTCTCCCTAAATCAAAGCGAGTCGCAAAGACGGCTAAAGGCGCACAGGACGCCCACGAGGCGATCCGCCCAACGGTGATCGACCGCACCCCAGAGAGCGTAAAGCAGTATCTATCTCCAGAGCAGTACAAGCTCTATAAACTAATATGGGAGCGATTTATCGCAAGCCAGATGGCGGACGCTCTATACGAACAGACCACTGTACTTATCAAAGGTGGCAAATACATCTTCCGTGCCTCTGGCAGAGTGATGGTATTCGCTGGATACACTACATTATATACCGAATCAGCAGATGAGGATGCAAAGGCGGAGGACAACTCTTCCCTTTTGAATGTAAGCACTAATAATAGCTTGAATA
>JAITWF010000102.1 GCA_031285415.1 Deferribacteraceae bacterium | reverse complement strand
ATAGTATCGCACGTATCTCTGGTGTAGCGGAGGCGTCGTCGTTTAGCTCATCTATCGACAGTATGAGGGTATGGCTCGATTCAGATCGTATGGCAAACCTGCGTGTCTCTGTTACCGAGGTTATCTCTGCGCTGAATAGCCAGAATATTCAGGCGGCGGCTGGGCAGGTGGGTTCGCAGCCTATGCCTGCAGATCAGATGTTTCAGTTCACAGTTAAAACTAAGGGGCGCCTATCTACTGCCGAAGAGTTTCAAAATATTGTAGTGCGCATAAACCAAGATGGTTCAACGTTGCGCCTTAAAGATATCGCCAGAGTGGAGATTAATAGGGAATCATCCGCTGTAACTGCGATGATGAACGGCAAACCGATCGCAGCAATGCAGGTTTTCCAGCTTGCTGGAGCAAATGGCGTGCAGGTGGCGAACGACGTTCGGGCAGAGATGGAGCGTCTAGCGCAAAACTTCCCCGAAGATCTAACGTACTCCTTCCCTGCCGACCTTACAACATTTGTCTCTCATATGATCGACGACGTTTTAAAGACGCTCATTGAGGCTATCATACTCGTTCTTATCGTAGTATTTCTCTTTATGGGCAATCTACGAGCGACGATTATCCCGATGTTTGCTATCCCTGTATCGCTGATCGGCGCATTTATCGTCCTCTACCTCACAGGTGGCTCGGCGAACTCGGTAACGCTACTTGCGCTCGTTCTTGCGATCGGTATCGTTGTGGATGACGCTATCGTTGTGGTAGAGAACGTAGAGCGTGTCATGAATGAGAACCCTCATCTAACACCGAAACAGGCGGCATCGAAGGCGATGAAAGAGATTACTATGCCGATTATCGCTATCACGCTGGTACTTCTATCGGTTTTCGTGCCAGTTGCGTTCTTCCCTGGCACCACTGGCGCACTTTACAAAGAGTTTGCGATTACTATTATATCGGCGGTTATCTTCTCTGCTATCAATGCCTTAACGCTTAGCCCTGCGCTATGCGGTATCATCATGAAGCCTGGGCATACAAGCAACCCTATCATGAGCAAGGTGCTATCGTTTATCGATTTTGGTAGAGATACATATGCGTTTTTAGTGAAGAAAACGATCCGTTTTGCCCTTCTATTTGCCGTTCTGATACTGGCATTTGGCTTTGGCACAAAGACGCTCTTTAATGTAACCCCTAGCACCTTCTTAAACTCTGAAGATATGGGCTTCTTCTTGGGCGAGATCTCGCTTCCAGATGGAGCGTCGCTAAACCGTACAATGCAGGCAACAGATGAGGTCTCCGCCATTATAGCAGGGATCCCTGGCGTGCAAGACGTTCTTATGGTGCGTGGATTTAGCATGCTAAACGGCTCATTGATGTCGAATAGCGCATTTTATGTCGCTGCACTGAAACCGTATGAGGAGAGACAAACTCCAGATCTAAAGGTAGATGCGATCATTCCACAGGTATATATGCGAACCTTTGCCTATAATAAGGCGAATGTGTTAGCGTTTAACATGCCACCTATTATGGGTCTTGGTAGCGTTGGTGGATTTGAATATATTCTGGAGAGTACCGCAGGTGCCTCACCAGAGGAGCTATCCGCTACAGCTATGGGCGTTATTATCGCAGCCAATCAGGATCCAAGGCTTTCAAACGTTTATACATCGTTTAGCGTAAACTCCCCTAACCTATACCTTGATGTTGATAGAGAGAAGGCGATCAATATGGGGATCAATATCTCTGATATCTTCACCACTCTGCAAATTATGCTCGGTGGCTACTACGTCAATGACTACAACCAGTTTGGTAGAACTTGGCAGGTGAACGTACAGGCGGAGTCGAAGTTTCGAAATAGCGAAGATAGCATTAAACAGCTATACGTACAGAATAAAGCTGGTGAGATGGTGTCGCTACGTACGCTCCTTGACATTCGCACACAGATCGGCTCCCCTACGATATCTAGATACAACAACTATCGCAGTGTCGTTATTAATGGTAACGCCGCACAGGGGAGAAGTACTGGCGAGGCTCTGCTAGCTATGGAGGAGATCCCTCTGCCACAAGGCTACTCATTCGAGTGGACTGGTACAGCAATTCAGGAGAGATCCTCTGGCAATGCGTCGATCTTTATCTTTGCGCTTGCCTTTATCTTTGCCTTCCTATTCCTTGTAGCACTTTATGAGAGCTGGATTATTCCAATGCCAGTTATTATATCAACGATAGTGAGCCTCTTTGGAGGTCTCCTATTTATCTTCTTGAGAGGTAAATTTATCGACCTGTACGTGCAGATCGGCCTGATCGTCCTTATCGCACTTGCAAGTAAGAACGCCATTCTGATGGTAGAGTTCTCGAAAGAGGCGAGGGAGCATGGTATGTCGATCGTCGACGCCGCTATGCACGGCGCAAAGACTCGATTCAGAGCGGTTGTAATGACGAGCTTGGCGTTTATCGGCGGCGTTATCCCGATGGTAACGGCTAATAGCGTCGGCGCAGCTGCGCAGCAGAGCGTTGGTACCGTTATTATGGGCGGTATGATCTTCGCTACAGTTATAGGAATATGGTTTATACCGAACCTATATGTGGTATTTGAACAGCTTCGAGAGCTTCCATATAAATGGGCTGGCAAAGATCCAGACCAGGCGATAAGGGAAGAGATAGAGGAATCAAAACATATAGATGAAATAAAGTAAGAGCCTTACGGGTGGGAGCAGGCTCCCCCCGTATGCCCCCCAAATTAGGATATCACTACGGAAAAGTGTGATTTTCCTCCGTAATAATCTGGAATTTCTTTAATCTGAGGGCGGCTGAAAGGTCGCCCTACTTTTTTGCTCGTTGACAAATAGTACTGCCAGTAGTACTATTATCTATGAGTAAAAGAGATAAACTTCTGAACCAGATGAGGAATAATCCAAAGGGCGACTGGAAGATCGACACCTTAAAGTCTATTGCGGATTATTACGGTATTGAATACTCTGACAACGGCTCATCTCATGTTGTTTTTAGAAGCCCTATCGGTGAACACCTAACAGTACCTGCTAGAAAGCCAATAAAACCGATATACATTACGCTATTTATCGACTTTATTGAATCTACAAAGGAGACAGATATATGAAAAACACACCTATTAACAGATTTGAGATAAGAGAGCTTTCTCAAGATGAGGGTTCTGGCTGGTTTATAACATTTCCAGATCTTCCTGGCTGTATCTCTGATGGCGATACCATTGAAGAGGCTATAGAAAATGGTGCTGACGCTGAAAAAGCGTGGCTAGAGGCAAATGCAGAGTGGCAGACGGAGGAGAGATCTGGCAAACTTAATATCAGAATCCCTAAAAGCGTTCATAGACAGCTAGCCAATCAGGCTTACAGGGAGAGCGTTAGTATAAATACATTAATAGTTTCATATCTGTCATCTGCTGTATCGAATAGATGAACGGTATAAGAATCACCCCCAGTTAGTCAACTCCCCCTCCGATGTCCTACTCCAAAATCCTGAAACGTGCGTTAATAGCCTCATGGAAGCTTTCCATTATTAACCTCAAACAGGAGAACAAGTATGTCAGTTACAAGCACAGGAGTCCAAGCCCCTTTAACATCTCGCGAAGGGAATCAACCATCCGTATTAGACGCCGTAATCATAGTAGGCTCATCCGAAACCCCTATTTTATCACGCATAGGCAAAGGGAGCCACGTCACAAACGTGCTACATTCCTGGAATTTTGACACATTTCCCACTCCACGCAGAAACCCACGCAAAGAGATCGACGTTATCGGCGCAACACCATCATCTACCAAACAGAAGCTTTCGAACGCTGTAGAGATCTTTGAAAGATCGTTCGGCGTATCTTGGGATCAGCAGAAG
>JAITWF010000083.1 GCA_031285415.1 Deferribacteraceae bacterium | reverse complement strand
CGTCATTGCGGACTTGATCCGCAATCCAGAATTAATAGATCTGGACTGCGGCTCGGAGGCCGCAGTGACGTGACTAGAGATCGAAATGATTGTCATATGGGCTTTTCTTCGGTATTTGGGGCGATCCCTATAGCCTTTAAAAGCCTCGTTTTGAGGATACTTACCGCCTCTTGATAGCTTCTATTAACGACTGGCACCTGCCCACCAGCAAATTTTGTATGCCCACCGCCGTAGCCGATATTCTTCACGATATTCATGGCGATATTTCCGACAGATCTCTTTGCCGATTTCGTCCTCATCGAAAAGAGTGCCACATTATCAAGCTTGCCGACAACGAAGAGACACTTTACATCTCGCATGCGTATCATATAGTCGGCAGATTCCGCTATAAGATCAGAGTTTCTCACCTCACCTAGATCGCAAAAGAGCAGATCGTCGATGATAACAGCGCTCTCTATCGCCTTGCGCAAAGTTTTGAAATGATATCGAGGGAGGGGTGGATTTTGCACCCGTACGAGCTTATTAATTGATATGTGAGGAAATAGAAAGCCCAACATCTGCTGATCACTTGGGGAGGAGTCTCTGCCAGCACCGATCGAGTCGGTTGTGATACCGATACTCATCGCTGTAGCAACATCCATCTCTGGCACAATCCCCAGCTCTTTATAGTACTCTGCAATAATCGTGCAGGTGCTGCCATATTTGGGGCGAATATCTGCTATCAAATCTTTACGTTTAATCAGCTTCCGCTTGGTGATATGGTGATCGATCACCGCATTCACCTGTATCCCCTCGGGGATAAAAACGTTGCCAGCCTGCGGCTGCGTGTCGACCACTATTATATAATCGTACCTAGAGAAGTTTAGCCCAAATGACTGCTTCATATCGATCTTGCACTGTTTTACAAGCTCTCGATTCTCAAGCCTGCCTACTATCCCCATATACGATATAATCGATTTCTTACGAGCCATCTTATAGATAAGATGTTTCAGGGCGAAAGCGGCAGACATAGCATCTGGATCTGGATTGTTATGCGTCAAGATCAGTATGCGCTTTTTGCCGCTTAAATTATGCAGTAGATCAACTATCATCGCTAAACCCTACTTCACCCTGATCATAACTTTGCCATCATCATACTCGGCAGGGTTTACACCCTCCAGATTCAAGCTGTTGATCTTATCGGTGAACTCCTGTATCGGCAGATAACTGCTTACGGTAAAATCCGCCTCATCGTTAAAGAATGTGTTCATCGTATATGTAGTCACATATGTGCGTTTTTCTAGCGTTTCCATAATCTCATTGATTATGCGCATTGCAGATACGCCATGAAACTCTATCACGTACTCATGCAACGTTGGTTTCTCGCCAGGAAGTGGCACCAACCGATCTCGCATATGCGCCAAAGCTGTATCAACAGATGTTTTCACAGCCTCTCTGATACATTGGGCGGTGTTGTTATCCTCGATCGTCACCTCCGTCAGAAGGATCGGGCTTGGAGCAATACTACCAGATGGGATATAGGAGGATTCGCTCTGTAGAGTGCAAGACTCATCTGCTTTATAGCTCTTGAGGGTGAATTTAAAATCGAATAGATACTGCGGCGACACCGAGCGGAAGGCGTTTAGAATATCATATCTATTCTTTCTATCGACGATCTCTCGCTCAAACTGCGTCTGCCCATTCGTAGAAAATTGCATATCGGTCAGCGATTTTGCCACAATCGGGCGGATCTGATTCTCCGTTACATACTCTGGCAGCCCAGACATGATGAATACGGCGGTGTTCATCTGATTGGTGACGTAACTCGCCATATCTTCGGTGATCATATCGTTTATATTCATATGAACTGCTGTAACGACAGTGTTATTCACCACCTCACGGCGCAGGATAGTGTAGTTATCAATAAACATTATGTAGTCGTCTGTGATATCTGCCCCACGCTCTTGCAGGTATGGGCGCATATATCGACGGATACCGCCAAGGAGAGCATTATTGAGAGAGTTCTTATACGCCGAACGCACATCCTCCTTTAGGATAGTCGCCCTGCCTGTAAACTCGATCTCGCCAGCGTATAGCGGCATGCAGTTTAATATAATAAGCGTAAATATTATGAATAGTTTATACATCAATAGTCCCTCATATGACTGAATTCTACTTGAATTGCAATATTAATGCAACAGTAAGAGTACAACATGCTTATAATCCGTAATTTTCTGTCTGATCATATGCCGATACAGCGCTAGTACCCAAACCTTTCAACGTGATAAGGAACTCCACCTTGTAATCCCTCATAGTTTCTCTACCTCTAGACGTGCGCTCTATATATCGATCGCTAGATATCCCAATACCTAAATTCCAGCACTGATCTTTCCATACGATAGTAGCCCTATTTTCGATCGGAACAAGCTGCGACACAGAGAGCATCTGATTCTCCCCCTGCCACTGCATATATGCTGTCAGATCGATACGTTTAGAGGTCAGGCTAGCGCTAGCAATCAGGCTTGTATTGTAGTTATTACGTATTCTTCTATTGTAGTCGTAGCTCAAAGTAGCTCTAAACGTTTTATATCTAACCCACATAGAGTCTTTTATAAGAGCGATAGGGTCTCTATTATAAACCTGCCTGTATGCATAGTAATCTACCGCCGCCTCGAGGTTGTTGCCCCAGTACCCATTAACCGATATCCTGCTTTTAATCTCCAGTGGCGCAAGGATATCATCCTCGTGAAAAGTTATCGGCTGTTTCAACACTAGATCGGCAGATATCCTATTATAGGTGTAGTAGTTGCGCATACTCCACGATAGCTCATTCTCCCCTTCGATAAGATCGTCATCGAGGTAGCTTGGAAGCCCAGTCTGATCTTGCTCCTGAATAAACGAGTACTGTACTGTGTTTAAGATACCGTGCTTCGCCTTGCCATAATTTTTATATATCTCATTCAAGTTCCCCTTCAATGAAAGTGCTGGCAAGATCCGCATATATCCACTTCCAGACTCTGATATATAGGAAAGCGGCGTCTCTCGCTCCTCATTTACAGTAGTAGGATCTGGATCCATATTATACCATCTAGTGTAGTAGCCTGTCACAGAGGGCGTCAGCTTCATGATAGGTAGTCGAAATGTCTTATATACACTCATATCAGCATATAAACGATCATAGAACACCTGCTGCTTTATAGATGGAGTATTGAAGTTGAACCTGTAATTATCATACTCTACATTCGAGTATGCCGCATTATAATCCAGATAGAAGTATCCTAGATTTATCCCTCTCTTGCTAAGAGTTATTGACGGCTGCTGCGTTACGCTTGTACGCCGAAACCCTGTTGTTGTATCCCGATATAGAGCCTCATCTTTATAGTAGCCATTTATATTCAGGTATTTTGATCGCCAAGCGAGGCTATAATACTCGTAAAATTCATTCTCATCGTTCTTTATAGTTGGCTCGTACATGCCATATTCGTAGAAATCTCGCATATACATATAATCGGATACCATATCGGCATCGGCGACTAGTTCAAAGTTGTAAGGGGCTCTGATTCTAGACTTTGATACATATCGCCAGCGAGTGTCTGTGTCGACGTTAGTCTCGGCGTCGTTCAGCCTATCGCCAGCCACGTATATATTACTTCTGGATGAAATCTTATACCGTGCCTCGCCAAGCCACATAAAACCTCGTGCAGAGAAGGCGTTCACCCCAACGGTTATATCTTTATCGTAATCGACAGCCCAGAAGAACTTCTCTGAGGCGTAGGTGCCAAAATCGGAGTCGTACCCACCACTTGGCACAAGGAAACCTGTCTGACGAGTAAACTTTAATGGGAAGAAGAGCTTTGGCGAGTATAGAAATGGCATATCAAGAACGTTACCTGTGGCGTGATCACCATAGAGGTATCCATCGATCTCCGCCTCCGCTCTGTGAAATGAGAAAGACCACTCAGGCAATGGGCTAGAGCAGGTCGTAATTCGCACCCCTCCCATTATATAGTAATCTTTATTCACACGGTTTATATATTTAGCGCAGATATAATACTCGCCAGCGATCGTGCCGGTAGCGTTATCGATATCTCCCGACGCACTATCAAGATCGTACACGACCCTCTCCGCCGTCAGCTCCTGCACCTCATCCTTTATAGTCACCCTGCCTGTGGCCTCTATAATCTTCTCTTGTGGGTAGTAGGTCGCCTCATCTGCCGTCACAGTGCTATTTTTAAAGGTTAAGATCACGTTTCCTTTGGCGGTAAACGATACATTATCGGTACCAAAGATCTGATCCGCCTCTAATCGGTACGACTCTGCGGCGTAACTTGCAGAGGCAAGGAGCAGCACAAAGATAATTATTCTATACATCTTTGCCCTGCGCTAGTAGATATTCACGAACTTGACCGCATAGGTAGAAGGAGCCTGTCACGAGCACCTCTCCATCGGTTTCGTTCAACGCAGTATTTAAAGCCTCTATCGGGTCTATAATCAGCTCAAATGGTAGCTTTCGCAGCTTCTCGATATTGGTTGCACGAGGGTTATCAGGGATAGTGGTGATTATTATACATTTAGCCCCTCTAGCCAATATATCACAAAACTTCTTTATATCTCTATCGGCGGTCTGCGATACGATAGCAATCTCTGGTTTATACTCTTTTAGTAACGTCATTAATCCAGACGCATTATGCGCACCATCCAGAAGCACACGTCCAAACCGCTCCTGTCTGCATGGAGGAAGCGGCAACTTTGCCACCTCAAGCCTACGCCCTAATAAAAACTCCACCACGCTGTGCGCCAGCTGGTAGTTATATATAAATGGAGATGGATAATCAGACACAATATCGGTATTTAGATAATGAATATTGCATTGCGGCATGAAGTTTGCAATCATCTCATTAATAAACTCCTGATTCTGTCCCACAAAAATGTCTCTATTATCCTTTACAATCCCCAGCTTCTCTTTCAGGATATCAGTGATCTTAAACCCTAATATATACTGGTGATCTTGAGCGATAGTAGTGATAACAGGCAGTTTTTCCCTGATAAAATCGGTATTAGTAGCGTCGAACCTACCCCCTAAGCCAGTTTCCAAGATAATATAATCGTACCCTCTCTCCCCAGCGAGGATCATCGCCATCAGAAAGATCGCCTCAAAGAATGAGAGATTATACTGCTCGATAGTGGGTTTAGCCTTTAGAAAGAGTTCATTAAAAAGCTCTGTAGAGATCGTATTTAAGTTGTCTTTGATACGCTCTTCGATCGTATTTATATGTGGGGAGGTGAATAGAAGTGTAGAGAACCCCTCATTCGTGAGGAGACCAGCGATAAACTGCGAGGTAGAGCCTTTGCCGTTCGTACCAGCAACATGTACAACTTTAGCGGTAATTTCAGGCACCACAGAGCGTAACGCATCATCTATACGAGACAGCGTCAGATCAAGATCTTTAAACTCGTGCCTATCGGCAAAAAATATTTCTAGCAGTGTATCCACAAGCTTCTTAGCCAAAAAATGCTAGCAGTTTGATTAACTTTTCACGCATATCCATTCTATGCACGATTGCATCTAACATGCCATGACCTTGCAGAAACTCGGCTCGCTGAAACCCCTCGGGGAGCTTCTGGCGTATCGTCTGCTCAATTACACGAGGGCCAGCAAAGCAGATAAGAGCCATAGGCTCCGATAGGTTTACATCCCCTAGCATACTATAGCTCGCCGTAACGCCACCTGTGGTTGGATCTGTGAAGATCGATATATGTGCAAGCCCATGTTGGTGCAGCTTTGCCAATGCGGCAGATGTTTTTGCCATCTGCATAAGAGAGAAGATACTCTCCTGCATTCTAGCACCGCCAGAGGAGCTTATAGTGATAACGTGGCATTTGCGAGCGATCGCGTCCTCGATCATTCGGCTGATCTTTTCGCCAACGACGCTACCCATACTGCCAGCCATAAACTCAAACTCGATCACGCCGATATTAACGTCCATACCGCCGATCGTAGCTCTGCCAGAGATATAGGCGTCGTTTCGCCCTGTAGACTTCTGGGCAGCCTTTAATCGATCAACATACTTCTTGGAATCTTTAAACTTGAGCGGATCTTTCGGCGATAGGTCTCTATCGATCTCCTCAAATGAGCCTGCGTCCACAAGGATATTAATACGATCTGTAGCGTTTATCTTAAAGTGATAGCTACACGCAGGGCAGGTTTGCATATACTTCTCTATCTCATGTTTATAGCTGATCTCTCCACAGTGCTCGCACTTCACCCAGAGATTATCTTTAATCTCCTTCTTCTGCTCTGTGGAAACCTTTGTTACTTTATCTAAAAAGAAATCTCTTAATCCCATCTATGGATATACCTCTTTATATGGATGATCCATTATAGTGGACATTGAGATAATATTCAACTAATATTATAAATTACCCCCTCTCGCATTGCAGATTAATGCAAAGTTTGCATTTCCCTGAAAAAAAATATTTTTTACCACCCAAATAACAAACAATCCGTTTGACGAGAGGTGTTTCTCGTGCTACTATTCTGTACAACAACCTCTATGGAGATAGTCAATGAATTTCCTAAAAAACCTCTACTTGGGTCTTACGATCAAGTTACGAATCTTCATCCTATGTACGTGCTATAGCTTCTGCATAATATTTACAGCTATATTAAGCCAGATGGATATTAGATTTAGCGTGTTCGTGGGTATAGTAACTACGTTTATCATATTGGGTACCATCTTTGGTCTAATCAATATGTTTGCTATCACAAATTCGATACACAGATCTATAGGCTATCTACACAAGATTGCTGATGGCGACATGAGCTTTAATATCGCTATAAAGCGCAACAACGAAGTCAGCATGATCCTAAAGGCAACAAAGGCTATGCTTGAAAGCTTTACAGGTATCTTGCGACAGATTCACGCCGCCTCACTCAAGATGGAGCAGTCATCATATCAGATCTCTGAGATCTCCTCTGGCATTGCCGAAGCTAGCGACGCACAGCAGGAGAAGGCACAGGATGTTAACCTTGCTACTCGTGAGGTATACGACGTCTCCCAATCAGTCTGCGCTCTATCAGAAGAGATGCAGAAGAAGTCTATTCAGACTGAAAAAGAGGCACAGCTTGGATTAGAGGCTATGCACGATACCATTAATCAGATGAAAAAGACCGTCGACGAAGTCAATGCTGCCGCTGAAAACATGGAGGGGCTACACAAGGTTGGCGAAGAGATAAACCATATCGTTGGTAGTATCACCGAGATAGCTGGGCAGACAAACCTTCTCGCACTGAACGCCGCTATCGAGGCTGCTAGAGCTGGCGAGCAGGGTCGTGGATTTGCCGTGGTCGCAGATGAGGTGCGCAAACTTGCCTCACGTACCGCTACAGAGACAGACGGAATCGCCAAAATTATTGCAGAGCTTGCTCGTCAGGTGAATAATAACGAAGAGACAATGAATCGTATCATCCGCCAAGTGCGAGAGAGTGAAGCTCAAACACAGAAGATGTCAGAGATTATGGCTCGCATGGCAGAGGCGGCGCAGGAATCTGCCGACTCGAACCGTGAGATATATAACGGCAGTATGACTCAGCTAAAAGATATGGATACGTTGCAAAATGGGCTCGATTCACTCTTCAACACCATCAGTGAAACATCCGACAAGATCGGTATTACAAATAGCGTTAGCACCGACCTGACACGCCTATCGGCAGAGTTTAACTCATTGATGAACTCGTTCAAATTTACAGACGAGGTAATGAAGGAGAAGGCTGGTATCGATAACGCTAGGAAACACCCTCGTGTACAAAATAGTCTTATGATGACCGTCAAGAAGGCTGGCACAGTTGACGTACTGAACGGCATATCTAGCGACTTTAGCCTCTCTGGCTTGCAGATGCGCATAAATGGCAACTCAAACCTTACGAATAAAGATACGGTAGAGCTCAGCATAATGCTGCCGTACAACACACAGCACGAGTATAACAATCAGACTCCATTGCGTGTACAGGCAACGATCGTATGGAAGAAGGAGTTTGGCGTAGAGAAGCTGTATGGCGTTAAATTTATCAACGTTGCAAGTGATTTTGCAACAAAATTTGACAGAGCATTTAAATATTTCAATAAATCAGCTAAGTA
>JAITWF010000068.1 GCA_031285415.1 Deferribacteraceae bacterium | reverse complement strand
GGGTTCATTTATATCGTTATAATTTTATCTCATTTACAAACTGTTTCACAGGCTCTACGCTATCTCTGCCGAACTTCTCAATAATCTTCACGATTGCGCTACCGATTATCGCTCCATCCGATATTGCCGCCATCTCTTGCGCCTGCTCTGGCGTCGATATGCCGAAGCCGATAGCGCATGGGGTGGATGAAACTTTTCGTATCCTCTCTATCACTGCCGCAATATCGCTGCTTATCGTGCTACGCACCCCTGTGACGCCGAGCGACGATACACAGTAGATAAAGCCTTTAGCGTCACGTGCGATCGCCTCTGTTCTATCGCCAGAGGTAGGGGCGATCATCGATATCAGCGTTACATTGTATTTATCGCACACCTCTGCAAGCTCCCCTCGCTCCTCAAATGGTAGATCTGGTACGATTATCCCATCGATTCCAGCCTCTGCCGAGCGTGTCATAAACTTGTCTTTGCCGTACACAAATACAGGGTTTATATAGGTCATAAATAGGATCGGGATCTCGACCTTCGTGCGCACACGCTTTACCATATCGAATAGTTTATCCACCGTGCAGCCGTTCTTTAACGCACGCTCGTCCGCCTTTTGGATGACGATCCCCTCGGCGATAGGGTCGGAGAAGGGGATCCCGATCTCTACGATATCAACGCCAGATTCTGCCATAGCGATAATTAGCCGCTCCGTGGTCTCTATATCAGGGTCGCCCCCTGTGATAAAAGCTATAAATGCCTTTTTGCCATTGAATGCTTTTGCTATTCTACTCATGGATCTCTACCCCCTTGTGTCGTGCGATTGCGGCAACATCTTTGTCGCCCCTGCCAGAGATATTTATAACGATTACCTGATCTTTACTCATCTTGCCTGCGATCTTCTGTGCGTATGCGACGGCGTGTGCGCTCTCGATAGCAGGGATAATCCCCTCCATCTTTGATAGATACTCAAACGCCTCTATCGCCTCTGAATCTGTGATCGGCACATATGTGGCTCGTTTACTGTCGCATAGGTGGGCATGTTCTGGGCCTATTCCAGGGTAATCTAGCCCTGCCGATATTGAATATACTGGCGCAATCTGCCCATACTCGTCTTGACAGAAGTACGACTTCATCCCATGAAAGATCCCTACAGAGCCATTTGCGATAGTTGCCGCATTCAGAGGGTTATCCACCCCAAGCCCTGCCGCCTCACAGCCGATTAGCTGTACAGCCTGCTCATCTATAAACTCGTAAAATGCACCGATAGCGTTGCTGCCACCGCCGACACAGGCGATCACAACGTCTGGAAGCTTATTTTCAGCCAAATATAGCTGCTCCTTTATCTCTCTGCTAATAATTTTCTGAAAATCACGCACTATAAGTGGGAATGGGTGTGGTCCCATGATCGAACCCATTACGTAGTGAGTATCGGATATTCTTGAGACCCACTCCCTGAGAGTCTCGTTCACAGCGTCTTTCAGCGTCATCGTGCCAGAGGTAACTGGGTGCACCTTCGCCCCTAGAAGCTCCATGCGGAAGACGTTCAACGCCTGCCGTTCGGTATCCTCTTTCCCCATAAATACTTCGCACTCCATATCCATCAGGGCGGCGGCTGTAGCTGTAGCAACTCCATGTTGCCCTGCGCCAGTCTCCGCTATCACTCTGGTCTTCCCCATCTTTTTAGCGAGAAGCACCTGCCCCAAGACGTTATTGATCTTGTGTGAGCCTGTGTGATTGAGATCCTCTCGTTTAAGGTAAATTTTCGCTCCCCCTAAGTCAGCTGTCATCTTCTTCGCAAAGTATAGGAGGGAGGGTCTGCCAGCGTAATTATTTAGAAGATCTGTCAGCTCTCTATTAAAATCGGGGTCGTCTTTATAGTGCAGATACGCCCTTTCAAGCTCTATAACTGCACTCATCAGCGTTTCAGGGATATACTGACCGCCGTACTCTCCAAATCTGCCATTATTATTGCCCATTTCGGACCCTCCTGATAAATTCTTTTATCTTGCTATAATCTTTAACTCCGCCGCTCTCTACGCCGCTAGATACATCTACTGCAAACGGCTTCACCGTGCGGATCGCCTCGTCGACATTATCAATATTAAGCCCACCTGCGAGGAAGAATGGTTTGTCAACCTTGCCAATCATGCTCCAGTCAAAGGTTTTGCCGCTGCCAGCCTCTATATTGTCGAATAGTAGGTAATCGGCTGCGCTACTCCTGCCGCACTTTATAATAGGCTTATTCGTTAGCCTCTTTAGCTCGCTGATATACTCATCATCCTCTGTGCCGTGTAGCTGAATCATATCGATCATATCGTACTGTGTTAGTGTGTCGATCTCTGCATTCACAAAGACTCCAACGGCGACAATCTGCGAGTCGAGTCTTTTTTTTAGCTCTGTTGCCACGCTAGCGGTAATCTGCCGTCTGCTAGGGGCAAATACAAAGCCGACATACTCTGGTTTTTCAGCGTTAACCATATCGATATCCTCTAGCCGAGATATGCCGCAGATCTTGATCTTTGTCATATCTTGCCTTGCAGGCGTGCGATCTCCATGCGTTTATCAGCACTGCGCATAATAGTTTCACCAATTAGAGCGGCATCTGCCCCTATATTGCGTAATTTAGATATGTCCTCTGGTGAACGGACGCCACTTTCGGACACAAAGATAACCTCTGGCGGTACCAGCTTGCGAAGCCGTTCACTCAAGGTGAAATCGACCTCAAACGTTTTGAGATCACGATTATTCACCCCTACAACTCTAGCTCCACACGATAACGCCATCTCAAGCTCTCGTTCATTGTGCGCCTCTACCAGTGCCGATAGCCCGATATCGTGGGCGATCTTGATATACTCTGCCAATGTGGCTTTATCGAGTATCGAGCAGATTAGTAACACTGCACTTGCGCCAGCAAACTTTGCCTCGTAGATCATATAGCTATCGACGATGAAATCTTTGCGCAGAAGGGGGGTAGAGATTGTATCTGCGATCTCACGCAGGTAGCGGATGTCTCCCTTAAAGTACTCAGGCTCCGTCAGCACCGATATCGCCGCCGCCCCAGCTTGCTCATACTCACGAGCGATCTCGATATATGGAAAGTCGTGCGCTATAATACCTTTAGATGGTGAAGCCCTCTTTATCTCGCAGATAAAGGCAAGATCATCCGTCCGTAAAGCCTTTTCAAATGGGAAATCTGTACGTTTTGCCCTCTCTATCCTGTTACGTGTACTTTCAGCGATCTCCTGTAGAATATTCATATTACACCATCATTTGAGTAGCGAATAAACTCATTTAGCTTTAGAGCTGCTCTGCCAGAATCGATCGCCTCTTCGGCTATCTTTACACAAAGCTCTATCGAGTCCGCCTTACCAGCAATATAGAGCGCCGCCGCCGCATTCAGCACAGCCGCATTGCGTTTGGCACCTCTCTCGCCATTCAAGATGTTGCGCAGTATCGCCGCATTTTCAGTAGGGATACCCCCCTCTATATCGGCTTTATTAGAGCGCTCGAAGCCAAACTGCTCTGGCGTAATCGTGTATGAACGTGTCCAGCCGTTGCGAACTTCGCAGACCATCGTCGGTGCGCACGCTGATATCTCGTCGATCCCATCCTCGCCATGCACCACCATTGCGCTCTTTACCCCCAGATTGCACATCACACGTGCAAGCGGCTCCAGTAGGTCGCTATCGTATACGCCTAGTAGCTCCATCTGTGCGCCAGCTGGATTTGTTAAAGGTCCTAGGATATTAAATACCGTTTTATTAGGGAGTTCTCGCCTGATAGGGGCAACGTGTTTCATTGCGATGTGATAGTTTTGCGCATAGAGGAAGCAGATGCCGATACTTTTAAGCATTTCGGCGCTTCTCTCTGGCGCAATGTCGATATTAACGCCGAGAGCCTCTAGTACATCTGCCGCACCGCACTTGCTTGTAGCAGCACGGTTGCCATGTTTCGCTATCGGAACGCCGCATGCGGCAACGATTATAGAGGCGGTGGTGGAGATATTAAAGGTGTTTGCACCATCGCCCCCTGTGCCTACGATCTCGAGTGCGTCGATATCGTGCAACAGTCGTACGCAATGTTTGCGCATGCCAGCGGCGGAGGCGGTGATCTCGTCGATCGTCTCCCCCTTCATGTTCAGAGCTGTCAGATATGCGCTGATCTGTACAGGGGTTGCAACGCCGCCCATGATCTCGTCCATAACGAGTTCAGCAGTTTGGTAGCTTAAATTCTCTTTATTTGATAGAGATAGTATCGACTCTCTGATCATATTCTATACCTCGTGAATCGGTTAAAAATTGTGAATTATAAAATGTTTAAATGGGGTGAGCGCAATGCTCGCACGAATAGTTGTTGGGCGGCTACGCCCAGAATTGCCAAGATTGGATAGAGTTCAGATTGTATGTTGAAACCAATGTAATACTCATGTGGGTAAGGTAGCACTCCGCAAGAGGGCTGTCAACTAGTAATTTAGTATCGTTAAAGGGGTCGTTTGACTTTATCAGGGAATAGGACTATAATCTGATTAATTATGATTAAGATACCAACCCTATACGAAGATGACGATATTATCGTTATATCAAAACCGCACGGCTTGCACACCGTAGAGGATCGCTACGGCGTAGAAACAGAGACTGTGCGTGGCATTATGAACGAACGATTTGGCAGAACCTTTATAGTTCACCGTCTCGACGCTGGCACTGGCGGTGTGCTAGTTGTGGCAAAGACGCCAGAGGCGCATAAGATCCTGTGTGCACAGTTTGAGAACGGCACAGTTGCGAAGGAGTATTATGCCGTCGTTTGTGGCAGATTCGATAGCGCAATCTCGGTAATGCTCCCGATCGCTAGCGCCAATCATGGCAAGTATAAGATAAACTTTAAGAGTGGCAAAAAAGCGATCACGACATTCTTGCCAGAACGCTCTGGCGAGACCTCCCTTGTGCGTGTGATCCCATTTACAGGTCGCACTCACCAGATACGAGTACATCTAAAAGCATTAAAACATCCCCTTCTGAACGATTACGTGTATAATAAAGAGATTAGCACAGATAAACGGCTGACACTATTTGCTAGCTCACTATCCTTTATGCGCCCCGATGGCAGAGATGTGACGATCGAGGCGGAGCTGTCGGATTATATGAAGGCGGCTATAGAGGGGATCAAGTGAAGCGAGTTGCCTTTACGACCTTTGGTTGCAAGGTGAATCAATCAGAGATGGACACGCTGGCATATCGATTGCCAGAGTATGATTGTGTCCATGTATCGTCGCCAGAGGAGGCGGATATACTGATCGTAAACACCTGCGCCGTCACGGAGACCGCCCAGAGAGAGGGGGAAAAGTATCTTAAAAAGATTAAATCAAAGAATCCATCCCTCAAGATAGTGGCTACAGGGTGCGTGGCGGAGCTACAAGGGGATACACTTGGCGTAGATCTAGTGGTGCGCAATGCGGATAAAGATAAATTGCTGGATGTCATAGGGCGGGCTAACCCCACCCCTACAGAGGGCAAGGCGATTAATCTTCACACCAGAGCCTTCCTAAAGATTCAAGATGGATGTGATTCCTTCTGCACCTACTGTATCATACCTGCGCTTCGTGGTGCGCCTCATAGTGTGCCAGCTGACGATGTAGTGATAGAGGCGAAACGCCTTTTAGACGCTGGATATAAAGAGATCGTTCTGACAGGGATACATATCGGTTTATATGAGCCGAGTTTAGTGGAGCTTTTGCGGAGACTTACTAGTATCGAGGGCGAGTTCCGTCTACGCCTCACCTCCCTATATGTGCAAGATATCACGCTGGAGCTTGTCGAGCTGATTGCAAATAGTAACAAGCTCTGCCCACATATACATATCTCGTTGCAAAGTGGCTCTGCGAAGATCTTGCAAGCTATGGGTAGATGCTATTCCCCAAGCGATTTTGTTAATAAAGTAGCGCTACTGCGAGAACGAGTTCCGCTTGTAAATATCGGAGCCGACCTGATAGTGGGTTTCCCAACAGAGAGCGACGAAGATTTTGCCGATACGATGAAGTTATTGTCTGGCGTGGAGCTTGATTACCTGCATATCTTCCCATACTCTAAACGACCTGGCACCGTCGCGGCGGAGATGGATGGGCAGATAGCTTATAGCGTGAAGCGCAAACGTGCACCAGAGGCGAGAGAGCTGGATAAAATGTACCGCCAGAGTGCAGAGCGCAGAATGGCAGGGCATACGCTACGAGTGTTGAGCGAGCGTGGGGGCAGAGGGCATGCGGATAACTACTATGAGGTTACGTTGCCTGATGGAACACCATCAAACGAATTTATATATATCAAATTATAAACCCCTCTCCCGCCCTTCGGGCACCCTCCC
>JAITWF010000098.1 GCA_031285415.1 Deferribacteraceae bacterium | reverse complement strand
GTGTTTCGACTCTCCCTCAAGGGGAGAGTGTACAAACTACATCTCCTTCCCGACCGCCTTTGCCACAGCTCTGACGCCGTTCATAAGCGTTTCAAACTGCTCAAACGACAGCGCTTGCTCCTTATCAGACAACGCCTCCTGCGGTTTGCAATGTACCTCTGTGATAATTCCATCGGCACCTGCAGCAACGGCTGCTAGAGCTAAAGGGGTGACGTACTCTGCCCTGCCAGCTGCGTGGCTTGGGTCTATTATAATAGGCAGATGTGTAAACTTTTTCAGCACTGGTACCGCCGATATATCGAGCGTATTGCGAGTGGAATCCTCAAAGGTGCGGATCCCCCTTTCGCAGAGGATTAGGTCGAAGTTGCCACAGCTCAAGATATACTCCGACGCCGTTAGTAGCTCCTTCACTGTAGACGATTGCCCACGCTTGAGTAGCACTGGCTTCCCCATCTCGCCAACGAGCCTTAATAGTGGAAAGTTTAGCGCATTGCGAGTGCCGATCTGTATCATATCGGCGTACTTATATAGAACGTCTGCGTCTCTAGGGTCGATAAGCTCGGATACTAGCGGTAGATCAAGCGACTTCGCTACATCGCTCATTATCTTAAGTCCATCCTCACCAAGACCCTGGAAGGAGTATGGACTTGTGCGAGGTTTATACGCCCCACCTCGCAACATCTTCGCCCCCTGTGGTTTCACACTCTCGCCGATACTTTTAAACTGCGCAAAGCTCTCTACCGAACAAGGGCCCGCTATTACAGTGAACTTCCCCTCTTGGAATGTGGCATTGCCAACGTTAACGACACTCCCCTCGGGGTGCAACGCCCTATTGGCTAGCTGGTATGGGGTATCTATATTTAATACGCTTTCGATAGATGATATATTAGAGAAGAACTCTGGATTGCAACCGTTTACAACCATAAGCATATCTCCAGCATGACTAAGGTAGAATGCACTTCCGCCAGTCTGTTCAACGCTTTTTTTAAGTTTATTTACGCTATCTTCGTCTGTGTTGCGGTGAAATCTAATTAGCATATTTGTAAATTCCCTTTTATATCAGTAGGTCGTTCTTTAGTGTTTTATACGCTTCAACGCCAGCCAAAACTTTGACTAGCTCTAGAGAGAAATCCATGGCGGTGCCAGCACTGCGGCTCGTGATCACCTTGCCAGACACCACCACCCTCTCTTTGGTGTATAGCTCTGGCGCAAACGCCCCCTCGCCGCATGGGTGCGAGGTGACAGGGATATCTTTAGCAACCCCAGCCTTTGCAAGCACGGTCGGTGCTGCACATATTGCTGCGATATATCTATCCTCTTTTTCATATTTACGCAATAGATTAAGCACCTCTTCGCTAGCGGCAAGCTTCGCCGTGCCACCGCCGCCACCAGGGAGGATTAACATATCAAAGTGCTTATTAAGAACGCTTTTCAGCTCGACATCGGCGGATACTACGATAGAATGCCCACCGATAGCCTCCATACCCTTGAGGGCGGCAACGGTCACATCGACCCCTGCCCTACGAAGCAGATCTATAGGGGTGATCGCCTCTACCTCTTCAAAACCGTCTGCCAGTATTAAGAGCGCATTTGCCATCTCTGCCTCCATTTGTATATCGCTTAATATAGCGTAGAGGAGGAGTAAATGCACGAACTATTTTACTTTTTCCATACAGTGATATATCATACGACAGGTGGAGATCAATGAGCTTATTCTGGATACCGTTGGCAGGGCTTTTTGCGATGGACAGGCGTGCAGCGTTCAACTTTATGCTGTCTCGTCCCTTCGTCGTCTCTGCAATTATGGGTCTTATAGGCGATAACCTTATATGGTGCCTCATCGGCGGCATATTCTTTGAGATAATAGGGCTTATGGATCTGCCAGTCGGCACCAAGATCAGCCGAGACGACACCTTCGGCGCATTTGCATACTCGCTAACCGTTATCACATGCTATATACACAGCTACGATGCGGCGTTAGTTGCGCTGGTATTATCATTTATTATGATGCTCCCCTCCACACTCACCGTCCGATACCGCAGGCACGTGAACGCACAGCTATTCACTATCTTTCAGGAGCGTTCATGGCTCGAGAGGCATGAGGGGCTACTGATGTTTATTGGTGAACTCCTATCGTTTATCCGTGGGATGTTTATCTACTCCATCGGTGCCTTGATAGTTATCTTTCTATACGCACTTATATACAGGCACGTTATAAGCGATATCCCAACATCGGCATTGATACTGCTCTGCTGCCTATTTGGTGGCTACTTTTCAGGATTTTTTCAAGCAAGAGGGTGGAGCAAGATGTTGTTCCTCTTTGCTGGGGGGGCGGCGCAGTGGCTGATCTCATAGCAAACTTCACCCTTATGCTAAAAAGTCTTTTCTATCAGAGCAACCTGAATACGATAAATATGCAGGGCACAGGCTTTTCGTGGCTTACTCGCCCTATGCTAAAGAGGGAGGGGGTAGAGCTTACAGCGGCGCAGTCGCACAGATTGTACGAATATTTCAACACCAATCCATCGTTTATCACGCTGATCGTAGGGATCTTTGTGCGAGAGATAAAGGATGGCAAAACAGCGTTTACGACGAAGGCGGTCTACTCATCGGCATTTGCAGCACTGGGGGATAGCTTCTACTGGCATGCGCTACGCCCAACGCTCTTTATGCTGGCACTATTCGTCTGTGTAAATATCTCGCCGTTAGGGATCGCAATCTATCCGCTCATCTTTAGCGCACTTCATATCTCGCTGCTTGCTATGGGATACCCACTGGGAAGGCACTTTGGCGAGCATACGATACTGCTATTCAATCGTGTAAAGTTCTCACGGTGGGCGAATATCGCTGATGGGATGTCGCTCTTTCTATTAGGCGCATTTATTGGGAAGCTCCTAAAGGGGGGCTACTCAGAGGATCTATGGATCTTGATAGCAGGGCTTGTGGCGTTTAAAATGGGCGCAATACTATATCGTCGTATAAATTTAAATATATTCCTATGGCTACTGATAGTGGCTATAATCGCAATACTCATATTCTGGGGGATCTTATCATGACTGAACAACAGTGGATCTGCGAGCGAGTAACGCTTGTGAACGCTTTAGGGTTGCACGCCAGAGCGGCTGCCTCACTCGCTAGATGTGCCTCTGCATTTAAATCGGAGGTTAAGCTAAAGAAAGACGACACCGAGGTGAACGCCAAAAGTATCATGGGGCTACTTATGCTTGCAATGCCTGTGGGGGAATCGTTTGAGATAAAGGCGTGCGGAGAGGACGCACAGGAGGCGATGGGTGCGCTAGTTGGGCTTGTGGCAAATAAATTTGGAGAGGCGTGAAGAAAAATAGTTGACACCGCTTTAAAATTACAGCATATTATCCAAACTTAATCGTAAATGGCGGAGGGAATGACCCTGGGATGCCGTAGCACCGTATGTTTCGTGGATACAACGGGCTAAGCCGAAGAGGACTCAACATCATTAGTTGGATCTAAACGGATATGAATAAGGGCTTACTGATATACTATCATACCCCCTATCACTCCCAAAGTCATCACTCCGTAAAGGAGTTTTTATAATGAAATTTGATACTATCGCCGTCACCGGCGGCTTCCATCATGACGAGCAGACAGGCTCTACCAATATCCCGATCCATATGTCCAACGCATTTCAGTTTAAAAGTGCCGACAGCGCCGCAAATCTATTCGACCTGACCGAAGCTGGATATATATACACTCGCATGCACAACCCTACCACCACTGTATTTGAGGAGCGTGTCGCCGCTCTAGAGGGTGGCACAGGCGCAGTAGCCGCCGCCTCTGGACAGGCCGCCGAGCTTATGCTATTTGCCACCCTTTGCAACGCTGGCGACGAGATCCTCGCCTCCACTAGGCTATATGGCGGCACGATGAACCTCCTATCCAGCACCCTCAAGCGGTTTGGCATAAATGTAAAGCTCGCCGATCAGCGCAACCCCGAGTCGTGGGACAGCTTGATAACCGATAAAACTAAGGCGGTCTACGCAGAATCGATCGCAAATCCCGATGGCAGTATCCCCGATTTTGAGGCGATAGCAGCTGTCGCCCACAAGCATAAGATACCGTTCATTATCGATAATACTATGGCTACGCCGTATCTATTCCGCCCAGTAGAGGTCGGTGCGAATGTGGTGCTGCACTCCTCCACAAAGTATATCGGCGGCAACGGCACCGCCATGGGGGGCGTAGTGGTCGACCTTGGCAACTTCGACTGGGCGGCGTCTGGCAGATTTCCAGAGTTCACCGAGCCTGATAGTAGCTATCATGGGGTAAAGTTTGCAGAAGCGTTTGGAAGTGCGGCACTCGCCGTCAAGATGAGAGTGCAGATCTTAAGAGATTTCGGCGGTGTAATATCGCCATTCAATAGCTTCCTGATGGTGACAGGGCTACAAACGCTATCTGTGCGCATGAAGCAGCACGTAGAGAATGCTCGCAAGGTGGCGGCATTCCTTGAAAATCACCCCAACGTTGCACGAGTGATATATCCAGAACTTGAGAACCACCCCGACAATGCACAGGCGAAGAGGTACTTCAAGAAGGGCGCAGGAGCGATGGTCTCCTTTGAGGTGAAGGGGGGCTACGAGCAGGCAAAGAGGGTGATCGAATCGATCAAGCTTTGCGTACATGCTACAAATGTGGGCGACGCACGCACCGTCCTCACGCACCCTGCAAGCACTACTCACAGACAGCTTTCAGAGGAGAAGCTTAAAGCTGCTGGTATCTCGAAAACGTTCCTTAGACTATCCGTTGGTATCGAGGATGTAGAGGATATTATAGACGATATTGCGCAGGCGTTAGCATAATGTTGGTACGCACACAGCAGGTAACCTTCAAAGAGGAGTTATTTCTGGAGAGCGGACGGCTTATCTCCCCTGTCACCGTGGCATACGAGACGTATGGCACCCTGAATGAGGCGAAAGATAACGCTATATTAATCTGTCACGCCCTTACTGGTAGCGCAAATGCGGCATTCAAGCATAAAGCCAATGGTGCCGCTGGCTGGTGGGATGAGATGATAGGGAGCGGAAAGGCTTTTGACACAGATAGATATTTTGTGATATGCTCCAACATTCTCGGAAGTTGCTACGGCACCTCGGGGCCCTCATCGATCGATCCGTTCACTGGAAAGCCTTATGCACGCAAGTTTCCAGTCGTTACTGTAAAGGATATGATCAAGGTGCAGAAACGCCTTGTAAACCATCTAGGGATCGATGTGCTGTTCGCTGTGGCTGGCGGCTCTCTAGGCGGCATGCAGGCTCTTGAGTGGGGGGTAACGTACCCTGACAAGGTGCAGAGGGTGATAGCAATAG
>JAITWF010000017.1 GCA_031285415.1 Deferribacteraceae bacterium | reverse complement strand
CTAAATAGCGCATTTCCTCGCCATATATGGAGGGCGGCGGTAACGATAACGCCCACAACCGCTGGCAAGCCGTACGGTGCCGTTTGCCACGAGATATCTTTGAGGCAGTACGCCACGAGGATCACCATCGTCATCGGCGGAATATACCGTTGCAGATAGATGATAATCTGCGGCGGATTGCGCCTTGTAAAGAATAGAAAGGGCATTGCACGTGTAAAAAATGTAACGCCAGCGGCGATAAATGTTGAAATTACAACGTCTGTCATGCTCATCATCTTCGCACCCTCCGCAGTAGCAGTAGCCCCACTAGAGAGAGTAGAAAGGATACTATCAGCATATTTTTTGATCCAACCACCACGATCGCTATAATGGAGCAGATTGCAGCGATAGCGAACGGTGCCTTATCGTTGCAATGTTTCCACTGCTCTACCAATAAGACAACAAATAGCGATGTTAAGGCGAAATCCACCCCTGCAAAGTCGAAGGGGATGAGTGAACCTAAGAAAAACCCGATTAATCCGCCGAGAATCCAGTAGGAGTGGTCGAATAGTGTTATATAGAAGTACGTTTTTGCACGATCGCACTCTGGTGGGATCTGCACGGTGCTAAGCACGCCAAACGTCTCATCCGTTAAGCCAAATATGAGGTATGGGGTATACGGCATGGTGCCTTTAAATTTATCCAGCACTGATAGGCCGTAGACAAGGTGCCTGGAGTTTATCAGAAATACCGCAATCGCTACATCTAGAAAGCTAGCCCCAGTCACAAACATCCCTGCAAGTGCGTACTGTGCCGCCCCAGCAAAGATTAAAATACTCGTGAATAGCACAGTATACCACGGATATGCTGCCGTCTGCACGATCAAGCCGAATGCGCAGCCGATCGCCAGATATCCAAGCAAGATTGGGATTGTTACTTTAAATGCAAAATACTTCTCTGACATAATAATATGTATATCTTACAAAGTGCGATTAGGCAAGGAATTTCAATAAATTTATAATGCTTGTGTATCTCTTTAAGATCGATTAGAATCTTTTCCGAGAGGTGTAGATTATAATGTAGTTGGGAGGAAACGGTGATGTTTGAGAGGATTAAAGAGTTGAATGTGAGTTTGACGAAGAAGCTGGCAATCTTTATGGCGATCATGATGGCGATAATCTTTACGTCATTAACAGTATTGATCGTGACAAATGCCTATAAGCAGTTTTACAATGTTAGTTATAATGAGACTTTAAACGTGTTACGCTCTGCGCAACAGATGATAGACCTCACCGAAGATTCAATTCGCTCTAGTGTTATGCGAGCCTCTGGCTCGGCGGTATTAGAGTTTGCCTCCGATATTCAGCTTGATAACGATAATCCTGTGCAGATCGGCACCTTTTCTGTTCCTGCACTTACATTTCAAGGTATTCCGCTATATAGCGACTACTCTGTAGTTGATAAATTCAAAGAGAATCTTGCATCTGATGTGACTATCTTTGTGAAAGACCGTAGGGGCGACTTTATCCGTGCCTCCACCACGCTGGTAACGGCAGAGGGCAAAAGGGCTGTCGGTACGCAACTAGCGGCTGGCGACGCACTGAATAGTATTCGCAATGGACAGAGCTTTGAGGGGCGAGCGATCCTCTTCGGCAGAAGTTATATTACAAAGTATGTGCCTGTGTTTGGTGCTAATAAGAGAGATGTTATAGCCATTGTTTTTGTGGGGGTCGAGATTGAGAAGGATATGCAAGCCCTTAGAAAGACGATCAGCGAGCTAAAACTCGGCACAACAGGCTATGTATCGATAGTAGATCTCTCAAAGGCAAACTACGGCACCTTTGTGGTACACCCAAGACGAGAGGGGCAGAGTATCTTGGATATAAAGGATGCTAAGGGTGCCTCCGTCTTTGAGAAGGTGTTATCGCAAGATAAAGGCACGCTGGAGTACGACCTTATAAACGGCTCTGACGTACGTGCAACGATTGCAAACTATATGAAATACCCTGCGTGGGAGTGGCAGATCTTAGGGATAATGCCTATGGAGGAGCTTACAGCACAGGCCGACAAGCTTAGCCAAATAATGATAATCTTCTCTACGATCTTTTTTGTTATCACAACCGCTTTGAATATCTTTGTGGCTAGAATGGCTGTAGGCAAACCTGTGGCGTTATTTATCGATTCTGTCAATAACCTCACCTCTGGCGATGGCGACCTGACGAAACATATTGAGGTAAATACTCGTGACGAGCTATCAACGCTTGCCGATGATTTTAATGCATTTATAGAGCATATGCGGCTTGTGATGGTAGAGGTGGTGAACGCCTCTGACTCTGTCGCAAGTGGCAACACCGAGCTTGCCGCTACTATGGAGGAGATGTCGACGATCTTCTCTGTGCAGACCGACAAGATCGACTCGATGTACGCTCATATGTCGGATATATCAGAGGCTAGTACGACGGTAGCGAATAGTATGGAGGCGACCATTGGGCTTGTGAATCATGCAAGCGAGGTGACCGATGAGGGACGGCAACATCTTACAGAGGTTGTAAGTAGCATCGGTAATATAAAGGGAACGACCGAGCATTTAGCGACGACGATAAACTCATTATCGGAGTCTACGGGACAGATTGGGGAGATCTTATCTGTTATCAATGGGATCGCAGGGCAGACGAACCTTCTTGCGCTGAACGCCGCAATCGAGGCGGCTAGAGCTGGCGAAGCAGGGCGTGGCTTTGCAGTGGTTGCCGATGAGGTGCGCAAGCTTGCAGAACGTACACAGACGGCAACAGGCGAGATTTCACGTATTATTGAGAGCCTGCAAAGTGCCTCTGGCAACGCTTCGGCAGAGATGCAGGCGGCTATAAAGAGCGTGGATGATAGCGTAGCGAGTGTAAATGTAACGAATCAGTCGTTCGACGAGATCGTCAGTATGGTTACCTCGATAGAGAGAAACTCCAAAGAGGTATCTCGTGAAGTGTCTGAGCAGTACGATATGATAGTTGCGAGCAACAGGGAGATGGAAGAGGTGAAAGACGGCGTTGCGCAGAGCAATGTGGCGGTGAATGAGATTACTAATACCGTCCACTATCTGCAACATCTATCTGTACAGCTGAAGGAGCTAGTAGGGAAGTTTAAGGTATAATAGTCAATGGTGTTCATAGTCTCGTCATTGCGGACTTGATCCGCAATCCAGAATTAATAGATCTGGACTGCGGCTCGGAGGCCGCAGTGACGGAATCAGAGGGGGCTTTCGCCCCCATTTTTATTATACTTTAAACCTTGATACGATAGTTTTCAGGTTATCTGCCTTCTCTTGCAGGTACGACACCGTTTTCGCTACCTCATCCACGGCGTGCACGCTCTCCTCGATTCCAGAGGCGATCCCCTGCGTGTTATCGTTAATCGTCTGCACCATATCAAACTGGTCTGAGATACCGCCATTCACCTCTTGAGTGGTCGTGTCGATCTCATTCACCACGCCAACGATAGTTTTGAAGATCTCATCTGTTTTCATAATATTGCCGAGCCCTTCGTCGACGCTGATAGCTGCCCCCTTCATCTCTGTAGAGGCGGTGCCAGTCTCCTGCTGTAGCTGCCCGATAATGCTAGAGATCTCGCTTGTTGATCTCTGTGTACGTTCGGCAAGCTTACGAACTTCATCGGCAACCACTGCAAATCCACGTCCGGCGTCGCCAGCTCTAGCCGCCTCGATTGCGGCATTAAGGGCTAGGAGATTCGTCTGATCAGCTATATCGTTGATAACGCCTAAAATATCTCCGATCTTGTTGGATGAATCTGCCAGATGTTCGACCGTTTCACCAAGGGTGATAGTCTTATCTTTTATAATATTCATATTGCTGACGGCAACGTTTAGCTGTCTGCCGCCGTTGTCCATCTCATCCTTTGCGTCGCCCATCTTCGTAACGTTAATGCCTAGGCTCTCCACCATAATCTTTGAGGTATCGTTGATCGTCTCCATATTAATAGCGACGGCGGATACCTGCTCAGACTGGCTACCAAAGGTGGTAGAAAGCTCCTCCATCGTTGCTGCTAGCTGATTGTTGCCCGAGGCGACCTCTTCGGCAGAGTTCTTGACGTCGGAGATAATTCTGCGCAGATTCCCCACAAAATCGTTCAGGTATCCAGCAAGCACTTCAAACTCGTCGCCTGTGTGAATGCTGATCTGTTTCGTCAGGTCGCCATCCCCCTCTGTGAGGTCTCTCATCGCCTCCATGAACTGATTGAGGTACTTAATAATGCTAAACCTCATGATGAACGTTGTGCCAACGATGATTAGGATGATGAATAGTAGTACAAATCGAGACATCATAAGCATAGAGTTCAGTCCAACAGCGGCTCTGGCGTCTTTTGTGACGAAGGTGACAGCTAACCCCATCGGAAGTGCGCCACCGCCGATATCAACAGGCACTGCTATCAGATACATAGCCTCTTTATTGGCGGCGTGATACCAGTCGCCGGCTATAGTTTTCTCTGCGGTGAAGCTGTCCACGATATCGGATGGATTCATCCCCTCCATATATGTTACCGATTTATAGTTTGTGTTTACCGTCTCAGCGGCTGGGGAGGACATGATTGTGCCATCTGTAGCAAGAAGCACTGCGTAGCCTGTTTCAAATGGCTTCATCGTCTGCACGATAGTGTCGAAGCGTGCCACACGGATATCGATAACGGCAACGCCGATCACCCTACCATCAGGCAGTACGATCGGAGCTGCTATCGATACCACGAACCTGTTCGTTGGTATCTCCCTCTCGGCAACAGTTGGGTTTGGAATAACAGTTAACGTTTGAGTGTTGAATAGATATGGATTGGTGAGCATTAACTTCTTATTGTTGAAAGATTCGTTGAACCACGCTCTATCATTTGTGCCAGTCATCGGATCGACCTTGTATTCTCGGCTCTCTTCGCCGCCCACTCGAGAGACCCAGAACTCCTCTGCTGGTAGCCCTGTTTCGATAGCGTTCGGTGCAAAGTATAGCGTACCAGAGAACATTTGCGTGGTATAAAGCATGTTCTTGAATAGGTTCAACATCATCTCCCTATTCGCCTCTGGCACGTCGTAGTAGGTGCTTTCCATCATAGAGACCTAGTTGGCAAAC
>JAITWF010000112.1 GCA_031285415.1 Deferribacteraceae bacterium | reverse complement strand
GAGGGGTTCATTTTCATTGTTTATTCCCCATCTTCTCTTTCACGATCTTCATATGTTCCAGTATCTCTTTATCCTCTGGGACCATCTCGAGAGCCTTTGAGATCAGCTCGTACGCACGTTTGAAGTTCCCTTTGCGAAACTCTAGCCATCCTTTACTATCGATAAAGGCGTAGTTGTCAGGCTCCTGTTTTAATGCACTATCGATAAGCGTTTCCGCCTCTTTTAGATTCATGTTCAGATCGGCGTATAGGTAGCCTAAGAAGTTTTGCGCCGAAGCGGCGTTCGGATCTACCCTCAACGCCTCTTTCAGAGCCTTTATACAATCGTCGTACTTTTTAACACTTTCAAACTCCGAAGCAAGCCCCATATATAGCTCAAAGCTATCGGGATACTCCACTAGCCCTGCTCGAAGGGTAGCTAACGTTTTATTATGCTCGTCAGCAGTGGAGTATGCGTCTGCCAGCAGTAGATAGTACTCAAGATCTCGCTCTATAGCGTCGACTTTACTTATCACCTCGATCGCCTCCTTGGGGCGATTGAGCATTAGAAGATTGTACGCCGCACGTTTGCGCAACATAGCATAGTCGGGAAACTTTGATAGCCCAACCTCGAATAGATTCTGCGCAACGTCGTATTTTTTAAGCATAGTGGCGGAGTGTCCAGCCAGATAGTAGATCTGCGGATCACTACTATCATCTTTGAGGGCTCTCTGGTATACATCGAGGGCGGTGGCGTAATCCTCCTTCGAAAGAGCTAGCCCCCCAGCCTGCTTCATCAGCACGCCCCTCATCTTGCCATCCATGTTTTCAGCCGCCTGTAGGTAGTAGCGGATCGCACCCTCATAGTCATCTGTATTTTTGTGAATTTCGCCCAGATATATATCGGGCAGTATCAGATCTGGCTGCAATTTAGACGCCTCTTCGAGGTATTTAGTGGCAGCCTTTGTGTTATTATCCTTCATCTCTATATCGGCAAGGCGGATCATCGCCTGTACATCTTTATTCGAGGCGGCGGTCTTTAGATCTGCTATCCCCTCTTTCTTCTTGCCGATCTCGATCTTTAAAACGCCACGGTGGCGGTAATATTCAATTAATTTGAGTTCATTTATAAGCTTGTCGTAGATAGCAAACGCCTGATCGTACTCCTTCAATCGAATAACGATCATCGCTAGAGCGACAAGGTGTTGCTCGGTCTCATCCTTATTAGCAGCGTCTTGAAAGGCTACCTTAGCCTCCTTTAGCCAAACGGTATCGTTATCAACGCTATCCGCCCTGTCGGTGCAGTATACACCCATACGGAAAGCTATCTCAACGTTATCAGGGTATGCCTTTCGAGCCTCCTGCAACGTCGTATATGCGCTATCAATATTCTGACGCATTATATCGATGTCGGCAAGTTTAAGGTAGATTGTAGGGGTTTTGTCGGTCACTAAGATCTGGCGGTACGCTTTATACGCCTCATCAAAGTTCCCCTCCTGCTCAAGGCGTACCGCCTTTAAATACAAGGTGGTGCTATCCGAAGCGTAGGAGGGGGCGATAAGAGCAAATAGCAAGACAATGAGACACCCCAAATGTAGGGGCGGGGTCAGCCCGCCCATTGCCGCCAATATCTTTTTCATTACATGAAGTACCTATCGATAAAATCTGTGCCAATATCGCCCTCAACAAAGGCGAAATGCTCCATAATCTGCTGGTGAAGTGGTATCGTCGTCTTGATCCCATGGATAATAAACTCATCCAGAGAGCGTCTCATACGTGTGATCGCCTCATCTCTATCTTTGCCAGACACAATAAGCTTTGCAACCATCGAATCGTAGTACGGTAGCACCCTATAATCGTTGTACACATTTGAATCTATGCGCACGCCGTTGCCGCCAGGGGTGTAGTAATCCACGATCGTACCTGGCGATGGACGGAAGGTGACAGGATCTTCGGCATTTATACGACACTCTATAGCATGTCCAAGTATTTTGATATCTTTCTGCTTGATCCAGAACGGCTCGCCAGCGGCAACACGTATCTGCATCTTCACAAGGTCGTATCCTGTAACCATCTCTGTAACAGGGTGTTCCACCTGAATACGAGTGTTCATCTCCATAAAGTAGAAGTTGCCTTGACGATCTACTAGATACTCGATCGTGCCTGCACCTCTATATTTAAGGGCTTTTACCGCTTTAACCGATACCTCGCCCATCTTCTCTCGCAAACTTTTCGACACGCCAACGCTCGGAGACTCCTCCAGAAGCTTCTGGTGCCTGCGCTGAATCGAACACTCCCTCTCAAAGAAGTGAAGCGCATTGCCGTGACAGTCGCCAAACACCTGTATCTCGATATGGCGAGGACGATCTATATACTTCTCAATATACACTTCATCGTTGCCAAACGCCTGTCCAGCCTCACCCCTTGCAAGGTCGAAGTTGTTGCGGAAGGTTAGGTCGTTTACCGCAACCCTCATCCCTTTGCCGCCGCCACCTGCGCTAGCCTTGATGATGACAGGATAGCCGATCTTGCCAGCAAGCTCTAGCCCCTCCGCCATAGTCTTCACTGCGCCGTTGCTGCCAGGAACTACAGGCACGCCAAACTTCTTCATCGTATCTTTTGCGACCGATTTATTCCCCATCATCTCGATATGTTCAGAGGTTGGGCCTATAAAGGTAAATCCACACTCTTCGCAGATCTTGGCAAATTCGGCATTCTCTGATAGGAATCCGTAGCCAGGGTGGATAGCGTCTGCATGGGCGATCTCCGCCGCCGCTATAATATTTTTGATATTACGATAGCTTTTACCTGCATCTGCTGGGCCGATACAGACAGCCTCATCGGCAAATGCTACGTGGAGAGACTCTTTGTCTACATCAGAGTAGACAGCCACAGTCTTGACGCCTAGCTCTTTGCAAGCTCGGATCACACGAAGGGCTATCTCGCCTCTGTTAGCAATGAGAACTTTATTAAACATTACTGCGGCTCCACCACAAATATAGGCTGACCGTACTCGACAGGTTTACCATTCTCCACAAGCATCTTAACGATCTTGCAGCGATACTCTGCCTCTATTGTGTTCATAATCTTCATAGCTTCGATAATACAGAGCGTCTGCCCCTTCTCCACGATATCGCCCACATTTATAAATGGAGCTGCCCCAGGGGAGGCTGCGGAGTAGTATGTGCCGATGATCGGCGATTCAATGGTGTTGCCGCTCTCTACCGCCTTTGTATCTGCCTGTGCTGCTATCGCAGGAGTTGCCTGTGGCGCAATCATCTGCGGCATAGCGGCTGGCGCATATTGCATTGGGGCTATATTTGAGTTTTTAGACACGTAAAGTCTATTATCCCCATCCTCTATCTCTAGCTCTGTAAGCCCTGATTTATCAAAAAACTCAATCAGATCTTTCATCTCTTTTAAGTTCATTTTATTCTCCATTTTTTCGATCTACCCTACCACCCCGTCAGCCGTGCGGCTGCCACCCCTCCGCAGGAGGGGAACCGTCACATGCCCCCAGTTCCCCTCTTTGGAGGGGTACGCCGAAGGCGGGGGGTGGTTTGCAGAGTCACTAAATAATTATCTTGCTGATTTCACTCTCTCTATATACAGCGGCTCACGAGTGTCGATCTTGATTACATCGCCCTCGTTTATAAATAGTGGCACGTTCACAGTACCACCAGTGGATACCTGCGCAGGTTTAGAGCCACCTGTAACGGTATCACCTCTGATACCAGGCTCAGTTTTAGTTACCTCAAGCTCCACAAAGTTTGGTAGCGAAACGCCGATCGGCTTCTGATTGAAGATAAGGATCGTTACGATCGTGTTTTCACACATAAAATCGGTAGCGTCGCCCACCTCATCGAGGGGCATTGTGACCTGCTCGTAGCTTGCATTATCCATAAAGTAGCAGCTTTCGGCGTCAGAGTAGAGATACTGCATCTGCTTCTGCTCAAAATCTGGCTCTTTTAGCTTCTCATCGGAGCCGTATGTGCGCTCGATCACCTTGCCGTTGATCAAATTTTTCATCTTGGTGCGCACGTTTGCGCCGCCTCGTCCACACTTTATATGTTGATATTCAACAACGCTATATGGCTCTCCATCGACTTCTAATTTAGTCCCTTTTTTAAACTGGTTAGGGGTTACTGGCATAAATTAATTCTCTCCTTCAATTTACATTATAAATATATCTATCTAGCACACTGCTTAATAATTCACAACTGCTTTCAGTAACGATGACCGTCTCCTCCAGCCGAACGCCGAATTTATCAGGGATATAGATCCCAGGCTCGATAGTAAAGACCATCGACGGCTTTAAAACTATATCCGACGAAGCGTTTATGGATGGAAGTTCATGCACCTCCATCCCTACGCCATGCCCTAATCCGTGGTTAAAGTATTCGCCGAAACCAGATTTTTCTATATGATCTCGAGCCACTTTGTCAAGAGTAGAGGTATAAACGCCTGATTTCACGGCGTGCATAGCCGATTCCAACGCCTCTCGCACAATATTGATAACCTTTAATATATCCCTATCGCTGCCGTTGTAAACCACTCGAGTATAATCGCTTGTGTATCTAGTTAGGGAGCCGAAATCGATCGTCACCGCCTCACCATTTAAGATAACCTTATCAGACGCCACCCCATGCGGCAACGCCCCACGCACACCAGATGCCACTATCGTGTCGAATGAGGCACCTCGTGCGCCCTTTAGCTTCATCTGATACTCAAGCTCCGCCGCCCAATGACGCTCCGTCTGTCCATATTGCCAACGTTCAAGAGCCTGTAAAAACGCCCCTCCAGCAAGATTATACTCACCACGCAAAATCTCCAACTCCTCTGGAGTCTTGACCATGCGTAGCTCCTGCACACTGTCAGCAGTATCAACAGATACCTTTGCTTTAGCCTTTGCGAATAGATCCCAAAGGTACGCTGGGGTAGATGGCTGTAGCGTGATATCCTTATACGTTTTAGCTACTTTATTAAACTCTTCACCATATCGGCGCACAATAGTGGTTTTCCAGCCATCACCTATCTCTAAACGGCTCTGCTCCTTGTATCTGCCATCGGTGATAAAGAGTTGCTCCTCATCAGTGATGACTATGTACGCAGTAGAGCCTGTAAACCCACTCAACCAAGCGATATCCTCCATCTTGCTGATGAAAAACACCGATATCGAGCGTTCTTTCATCACCTTACGAAGCTTTGATACTCTATCCACGAGGGTTGCCAGCTAAAAAATATCGAATGGCGGCGTAGTACGACTCTGCACCAAGTCCAGAGATCACCCCAACGGCGATATCCGAAAGGTACGATCTATGCCGAAACTCCTCTCTAGCGTATATATTCGAGAGATGAACCTCGATAAACGGCTTATTTATAGCTAAAAGTGCGTCTCTGATAGCGATACTTGTGTGGGTATACGCCCCAGCATTTATTATAATGGCGTCAAAATCGTGTAGCGACTGAATCTTCTCCACCAATACGCCTTCAAAGTTCGATTGGAAGCTCTCGAGATAAACCTCCGAGGCGGAGGCGATCTTTTGTAGTTCAGCGTCGATACTATCTATCGTTATATTGCCGTAGATAGATGGCTCTCTAGCCCCAAGCATGTTGAGATTGGCACCGTGGATTACCATTATCTTCATGAATACATCCTCCTCTCAGTGTAGGGGTGGGGTCTGCCCACCCTATCTATATTATGAGGGCGACCAAACGTCGCCCCTACCCCTGCATGGATTGCGGATCAAGTCCGCAATGACA